>PHDQ01000225.1 GCA_002841025.1 Bacteroidetes bacterium HGW-Bacteroidetes-13
CAACCCCAAAGTGGTGCAAGCTGCGATGGGCTCATTGGCTCGGGTAGAAATAATTTATTTGCCATTGGATTCTTTTTTAGCGGAAAGCAATCAAATCAGGCCGTCTTTTGGAACTTTTATAAATGGAAAAAACGTGTATCAACAATCGTTTACGCCGGACGCAGTTTTGGTGATGGGTAATGAAGCCAACGGAATTCGTCCGGAAACCGAAAAACACGTTCAGCACAGAATTGGAATTCCTCGATTTGGGACTTTACAACAAACCGAAAGTCTCAACGTTGGCACCGCAACCGCCATATTTCTAAGTGAAATGAATCGAAATTTTACTGAAAAGTAAAGTTGATAAAAACCCCGCGCGATTTCAAACTCTCAATATTTCCGGTCCAAGGGCTGTTGGGATTGTTGTCTCTCACCAATTCGTCGTTGAGTGCAAAAACACCCCGGATGGAAGGCGTAAATTTAAAATATTCGGTATAGAAATCGATGCCAAAACCAAGTTCGTAATAGTATGTATTGGTTTTCATTCGAAATACGCCGGCCGTGTTGTCGTCTTTGCTGTTTTCGTCACTCGCCAGGTTGATAGAGGTTGACAACCCGCCCACCAAAAAGGGTTTAAAATTATTCAATCTTTTGGCACTTACTTTTAGCAAAAGCGGGAAATGCACATAGGTAGATTGCACATCGCGTGTCGCGTCAGGGCTGTCCGACGCAAATCCCGGAAAATTTAGCACCCGTCGGGTAAAATGAAGTCCGGGTTCAAATCTGAGATTGAGAAAACTATTGATTCGCATATCGCCGACCAAGCCCACGTTAAAACCAACTTCGGTGTCCACCAAGATGTCTTGCCCGTTGTTTTTTAAATCGATTTTAAAGTCGTTGTTGTTAAAACCCAAATAATAACCCCATGTATATTTGTGCTCGTCAAAAGTTTGAATGTTTTGAAAGCGGTCTTTGCGAAACTGTGCACAGAGCACCGAAGTCGATAACACAAAAAAAACAAAGACTAAAAACCGATTCATAAACTACTTGGTTGCGTGATAAATGGTTGCCACCCCAAAAGTTTGGGGATAATGACGCACGTTAATAAACCCGATTTTCTTCAAAATATTGTTGAATGTCTCGCCATACGGAAAATTATTAGCCGATTCGGATAAGTAAGCATAAGCCGAACGGTCTTTGGAAAAAATTCTGCCAATCACCGGAAGCACATTTTTTGTGTAAAAACCGTAACCCTGCTTAAAGGGTGTTTGGGTAGGTACGGAAGTTTCTAAGATGACCAAAACGCCGCCCGGTTTCAACACCCGCAAAATCTCAGACAATCCTTTTTCAAGATTTTCAAAATTTCGAACACCAAAGGCAACGGTAGCTGCGTCGAAATGATTGTCTGAAAAAGGAATTTTTTCAGAGTCGCCAAACACCATCCTGATTCGTTCCGAAAGCTTCTTCTCGGCAATTTTTTTTCTGCCCACCTCGAGCATGCCGTTTGAGATGTCTAAACCTACAATTTCGGCATCGGAAGAATGGCTCAATTGAATGGCCAAATCTCCGGTTCCGGTAGCCAAATCAATGATTTTTTTTGGGTTAACCGCCGCAACCAATTTCTCGACCTTTTTTCGCCAACTGCGGTCAATCCCAAATGAAATCACTCGGTTGAGACCGTCGTATTGCGTCGAGATATTATCAAACATTTGAGCGACTTGGGCTTTTTTGCCCAATTTACTCCCTTTATAAGGTTTAATCTCAGCCATTATTTTTTTTGCAAATATAAGACAAACCCAAACCTTTAAAAATCCTTTGACTTGGGATGAGACAATAAGTATTTAACAATGAAAAGGTTTTTGGTTGATAATTGCTTTTAATTATACTTTGACAACCTTTTTTAAAAACTTACTTTTGGCCACATAAATTTTATGGAAATGAATTCAGTCAAAGAATTGGAAAACACGGTGTCGCAAGTCAGGCGAGACATCGTTCGGATGGTGCACAAAGTCAATTCAGGTCACCCAGGAGGTTCGTTGGGTTGTGCCGAATTTATGGTTGCACTTTATCAAAACATATTGCATCGCAAACCCGGATTCGATATGGATGGAGTAGGTGAAGATATCTTCTTTCTTTCCAACGGACATATTTCACCGGTATTTTATAGCGTTTTGTCACGTTCAGGCTATTTCCCGGTTGATGAATTAAAAACCTTCAGATTGCTCAATTCCAGGTTGCAAGGTCACCCGACTACGCACGAAGGATTGCCGGGCGTTCGCATCGCATCGGGTTCATTGGGGCAAGGTTTATCTGTTGCCATTGGCGCGGCGCAAGCCAAAAAACTCAACAAAGATGTGCATTTGGTTTATTCGCTTCACGGCGACGGGGAATTGCAGGAAGGGCAAAACTGGGAAGCCATCATGTATGCGGCTGCAAAAAAAGTTGACAACCTGATTGCGACGATTGATTATAACGGACAACAAATTGACGGTGCCACAAACGATGTATTGCCAATGGGAAACCTTCGCGCCAAGTTTGAAGCCTTTGGATGGGAAGTTTTCGACATTGAAAAAGGAAATGATATCACATCGATATTGGAAGGAATGGCACTGGCAAAATCCAAAACCGGAAAAGGCAAACCTGTTTGTGTGTTGCTTCACACGGTGATGGGCAACGGAGTCGATTTTATGATGCACACGCACGCATGGCACGGCAAAGCACCCAACGATGCACAATTGGAATCAGCCTTGGCACAAAACGAAGAAACACTTGGCGACTACTAAAGAAATCAACATGAAAAAATATACAGACAGCGGAAAAAAAGATACCCGTTCCGGATTTGGAGCCGGATTGGATGTTTTGGGTGAAAAAAATCCCAATGTCGTGGCACTTTGTGCGGACTTGATTGGATCCTTGAAGATGGACAATTTCGTAAAAAATCATCCCGAGCGATTTTTTCAAATCGGGATAGCTGAAGCCAATATGATTGGTATTGCAGCCGGCTTGACCATCGGCGGAAAAATTCCGTTTACAGGGACTTTCGCCAATTTTTCTACCGGAAGAGTCTATGATCAAATTCGACAATCGGTTGCTTACTCAGGTAAAAACGTAAAAATTTGTGCTTCTCACGCCGGACTCACCTTGGGCGAAGACGGCGCAACGCACCAGATTTTGGAAGACATCGGACTGATGAAAATGTTGCCCGGTATGGTGGTCATCAATCCGTGCGATTACAACCAAACCAAAGCGGCGACCATTGCGATTGCAGATTATGAAGGACCGGTTTACCTTCGTTTTGGCCGTCCGGCAGTAGCCAATTTCACTCCCGAGGATCAGGTTTTTGAAATCGGCAAAGCTTTGCATTTGCAAGAAGGAACAGACGTGACCATCTTGGCAACCGGACATTTGGTTTGGGAAAGCCTGCTGGCTGCCGAACAACTCCACCAAAAAGGAATTTCAGCGGAAGTTATCAACATACACACCATCAAGCCGTTAGACGATGAAGCCATCCTTGCCTCTGTTCGGAAAACGGGTTGTGTGGTGACTGCCGAAGAGCACAACATCATCGGCGGTCTAGGGGAAAGTGTGGCGCGCGTATTGGCGATAAACCATCCTGCACCCCAAGAATTCATCGGCACAAAAGATACCTTTGGAGAGTCCGGGACACCCGCCCAATTGATGGAAAAATACGGACTTAATGCAGCTGCGATTGTGAAAGCAGCTGAAAAAGTGATTAAAAGAAAAGAATAAACTGTTGGCTGAGTTCCGAAGTTGGGATTGAAGCCATGAATAAAGATTTTTGACAAGTAAAAACCCGCCTGCCGGCAGGCAGGGAAACAAGTAACAAGTAACAAGTAACAAGTAACAAGTAACAAGTAACAAGTAACAAGTAACAAGTAACAAGTAACAAGTAACAAGTAACAAGTAACAAGTA
>PHDQ01000014.1 GCA_002841025.1 Bacteroidetes bacterium HGW-Bacteroidetes-13
CAATAAGGTAGTTATTGAAATTAAAACAGTTGAAATGTTTACGGATGTCCATACAGCACAAGTGCTAACTTATCTTAAATTAGGAAATTACAAACTAGGGTTGTTACTCAATTTCTATGTCAAATTGTTTAAAAATGGAATTAAACGTGTTATTAATTAAAAATCATAGCACCTCAAAAAAGAATTAACTTTTAACCTTTACCTTTACCAATCGTTTTCCTGCGCTGTTTTTAGCTGTTAAAATATGATTTAACGGCCTTATCAGTGTCCTATTTTTAGATTCAAACGAAAATATTTTTCCAAAAAATGATCAATCTATACAACAGCCTAATCGAATCGTTGAGCATCCACAGAGTTGGAAATAAAAGCCGCAATGAAGATGTTTTTTTGTCAGACAAGCCGCATGCTTTCAACGACGAATTGGCTCCTTTGCTCAAAGAATTTTTCTTGAAACCCTTTCGCGAAAAGGAAGAAAGTTATTTCAAATTTGACCACACGGCAGATTTGGAGTTTCACACACTTTATCAATTGTGCAAAACGGTTTTTCAAACCCCTGAATCACTTCAAGAGGTGTCCAAAAAAATTGCGCTTCATCTCTTTGATCAATCACAACATCCGCACATCAAGAGCGGAGAGCTTTACGTCGCTCATTTTACCGGATTGATGATTGACAACCAAAAAGTGGACGGCTTGGGAATCTTCAAAAGTGAACTCAAACACGAGTTTCTTCAATTTGAAGAACGAGAAAACAACCTCAATTTGATGTTGCAGCAAGGAGTTAATCTGAGTAAATTAGACAAAGGCTGCCTGGTGTTCAACACAGAGGAAGAAGGTGGCTACAAGGTGCTTTCGGTCGATTCAAACCGCTATGATAGCAAATATTGGCTCGAAAACTTCTTGGCAGTTACCGCTTTGCGCGACGATAATTTTATGACCAAAAACTATCTGAAGTTTTGTAAGAATTTCGCAAAAGATGTCGTTTTGCCGGCCGAAGACAAGAAAGAAGAGGTAATGTTTATGAACAAATCGGTCAATTATTTTGCCAAAAATGATGCCTTCGAAGAAAGTAATTTTATCAACGAAGTCATTGACAATCCCGATTTGATACCCGAATTCAGGAATTATAAAGTGGATAAAGGACCCAAATACAGCATCGAAGATTTGACGGAATTTAACATCGCCAACAAAGCGGTTTCGACAGCCAGAAAATCGATGAAAGGCATCATTAATTTGGACACCAACATTCAGATAAAAATGGATTTTGTCAATTCAGATTCTGCCGATAAATTTGTCGAAAAAGGTTGGGACGAAGAGAAACAGATGTACTACTATTTGGTGTATTTCAACAAAGAGCAGCGAAGTTGATAAACCTGCACTGATTCAAATACTTGTACCGATGACCATTCAAAAATAAATCTTAATTTTGCACATCGTTAAAATACGACCGAACTGAGAATTTACATTTTATGATTTTACCCATTACAGCCTACGGAGATCCTGTACTCAAAACCAAAGCAAAGGAAATCGCGCCGGATTATCCTAAACTCAAAGAGTTAATAGATAATATGTTTGACACCATGTATGGTGCACATGGCGTGGGTTTGGCCGCGCCGCAAGTAGGATTATCAATCCGTTTGTTTGTCGTTGATGCTTCACCGATGGCTGATGATGAAGAATACACAGAAGAAGAAGTCAATCAATTGAAAAACTTCAAAAAAGTGTTTATCAATCCGCAAATTACGGAAGAAACCGGCATCGAATGGGATTTTAATGAAGGCTGTTTGAGCATACCCGATGTTCGGGAGGATGTAAAAAGAAAGTCAGCTTTGTCCATCACTTACCAAGATGAAAATTTTGTATCGCATACCGAAAATTATGAAGGTGTGGCGGCGCGAATTATTCAACACGAATACGATCACATCGAAGGAATTTTGTTTACCGACAAACTCTCTCCATTCAAAAAAAGACTCCTCAAAGGCAAGCTCACAAACATCAGCAAAGGCAACATCAAAGTTGATTACAAAATGCGATTTCCCTTGAAAAAATAACACTTTCAAATCCATTTATTTACAAGACAAAATGAGTAAAAAGCTAGACGAAATATTGGCAATCTCCGGTCAGCCCGGATTGTATGAATTAACTGCAAAAACCCGTACCGGATTCATAGCGAAGTCGCTGTTGACCGGCAAAACCAAAACTTTTGGCATACGTGACCAGGTGAGTGTATTGTCTGAAATCGCTATTTATACGACTTCAGAAGAAATACCACTGCGGGAGGTTCTCCAAGCTATCCAAACCAAGGAAGACGGTAAAATCATAGACAAGAACATCAAAGAAGACAAGAAAAAATTGATGGCTTATTTTGAAGAAATTGTACCCGAATTTGACCGCCAACGCGTCTATCCGAGCGATGCCAAAAAAGTGATTCAATGGTACAATACGCTGACAGAAAACAAGTTGTTGAGCTCCGATGAGGCAGTCGCTGAAGAGATTGTTTCTAAAGACGAGGAAGAATAGAAACTTAATTTTTTACCATGAACAACAGGGCTGCCCAACTCAATTCCATCAACCGATTGTTGGACATCATGGACGATTTGCGCGCCGGTTGCCCCTGGGACAAAAAACAAACTTTTGAGAGTCTGCGCCACCTTACCATCGAGGAAACCTATGAGCTTGGCGATGCCATCCTCGATAACGACCTGGATGAAATCAAAAAAGAATTGGGCGATGTGCTTTTGCACATTGTTTTTTACGCCAAAATTGGTTCCGAAACCAAGGCTTTCGACATCGGCGACGTGGCTGATGCCATTTCCGAAAAACTCATCCACCGGCATCCGCATATTTACAGCGATGTAAAAGCCGAAGACGAAGAAACCGTGAAAGCCAATTGGGAGCAACTCAAACTCAAAGAAGGCAAAAATTCGGTTTTGGAAGGCGTGCCCAAATCATTGCCGGCTTTGGTGAAAGCCAGTCGCATACAGGAAAAAGTGCGTGCCGTCGGGTTTGATTGGGAAGAACCTCATCAGGTATTGGACAAAGTAGTGGAGGAGTTGAACGAGCTTCAAGTCGAACTTAAAAACGAAAACACCGAAAAAATAGAAGCCGAATTTGGCGATGTGTTGTTCTCCATGATTAACTTCGCCCGCTTCATCGGCGTAAACCCCGAGAATGCGTTGGAGCGCACCAACAAAAAATTCATCAAACGCTTTCAATACCTCGAACAAAAATCCAAAGAAATCGGCAAAAACCTTTCTGACATGACCCTGGCAGAGATGGATGTTTACTGGAATGAGAGTAAACAGAAGGACTGATTTTCGGTTTCGCGCAAAGCGCACGGAATTTAACTGTGGGGTAACTATTCAGCTATTCAAATGAATTTCGTTTTAACCGTCACTTCGCGTGGTTTTTAATCGTAATGCGACAGCTTTACTATTAAAAATTGCCTGTCTGCCACAGGCAGGTATCGAGAAGCTTGAAATTGTAGCGTTCTCGATACGTTTTGTTAAAAAAAGCTGTCGCATTTTTCAATAAAACACTCGAACAGACAAAATTCGTTCAAATTTTCGTTAGACTGAATACTTACACTTTGTGTACTTTGAATCGCTGTGGTAAAATCAAACAAAATCACTTTTCGTTTTAATCAACCGAACGCAATGCTTTGAGTTTTTCTTTCAGCAAATTCAATTCCGATTTGTGTCGTTCGATGTTTTTCAAAACGTCCGTAAACAAAGGGTTTTTTGGATCCGAAACGTTAAAAAATTGAATGTTGTTTTCCAACTGTCGAATATCCTGATTGAGTTCATCAATGCGTTTTCGCAAGTAGATTTTCTCCCGATTTATTTTGTCTTCATCTTCTTGGGTCAAATTTTCAACCCGCGAGTTGAATCGCAACATCTCTGTTTCATTGGATGTTAATTTGAGCGATTTACTCAATTTCTCAAAGGTTCTGTAAAACTTGGCGCTGATGGCTCTTTGGTCAGCTTTGACGTTTTCGAAGTTTTGCCATTTTTCCAAAAATCCTTTTAATATTTCGATGCCGGAATTTTTGTCTTCCGGGAGAGAAACCGTTTCCAATTCTTTGATAAAGGCGATTTTCTGGTCGGCTATTTTTTGGTCTTCACTACTTCCTTTTTGTTTGTTTTGATGAAAACGATCAAAATAGTGATTGCAAGCGGCTTTAAATTCTTTCCATATTTTATCCGAAACTTTTCTAGGTACATGTCCGATGCTGCTCCATTCAGTTTGGATTTTTTTCATTATCGGTGTCGTAGTTTCCCAGTCTTCCGAATCTTTGAGCGAAATTGCCTGTGCGAGCAGTGCATTTTTCTTTTCCAAATTATCGTGTTGGTCTTTCTTTAAATTTTTGTAAAATTCGTTTTTGGTGTGGTTGAATTTCCGGACAGCATTTTTGAACAATTTCCAGGTTTTCTCATTTTCTGCCATAGGAACTTTACCGGCATCAAAAAATTCCTGACGCAGTTTTTCAATTTCACGGATGCGTTTTTGCCAATCCCCGTGTTTTTGTATTGGTGCAGAAAGTTCTTCGATTTTTAAAATGATTTCTTGCTTTTTCTGAAGGTTGACTTCAAAATCTTTTTCTTGATCCTTTAAAAAATCTTGTCTTTTTTCATGAAGTATTTTGGTCGCTGCACTGAATTTTTCCCAAACTTCCTCTCTATGTTCTTTGGCGACCGGACCGATGTCTTCTTTCCAAACTTTATGGAGCAATTGCAATTCGCGAAACATCACATTGATATTCGTTTCGTCTTTTAAGGCTTCGGCTTTTTCGATAAGTTTGAGTTTTTGCTCCAAATTGTGTTTGAAGTCGAGGTCTCTCAAATCTTTGTTCAAGTCCATAAAATCGTAGAAAATCTCTACATGATGATGGTAAGTCTGCCACACATCGTTGTACTGATTTCGTGGAACCGGCCCGGCATTTTTCCAGCGATCCTGCAATTCCCTGAAGTGCTTGTAGGTGGTGTTGATGTTTTCCTCTACATTGATCAAACCTTTGAGTTCCTCAATGATTTCCAACCGATTGGCTTGATTTTCATGAAGCGATTTCTCAAGATTTTTATAGTATTGATTTCGTTTTTCTTTGTATTCGTTGTAGAGTGCGAAGAATTTTTGACGCACAGGCAAAGAAAATTCAAAATCGAGTTCGTTCCCGCCGTCTTCTACAAATGCCTCTTTTTTCTCCTCGACCAAGGCATCATATTTGTTGTTGAATTCAGATTTGATGGCTTCTACATGATCGCGAATCACCTGAACACGCTCTTTTTGAATCAATTGCTCCAAAGCACTCACGAGTTTGTCTAAAGACATGCTGTGATAGTCTTCCAAAGGAATTTGATGTCGATGGTGATTTTCGTGATCTTCGGCGTCTGTCGCGTTTTCGTTATTGACTTCTTCCAAGTGTTGGTCACTTTGCGTTTCCGTAGCTTCCGGTTTTTCGATAGGCAATGCAGAAGTATTTTCTTCTTGTGCTGCGTTTTCGGTTTCCGTAGTTACTTTGTTTTCTAATCCATCCGCTTCATGCAGGTTGTCAGGTGTCGTCATTGTGTTCTTTTTATTTCTTTTTCATGCCGAAAGATAGTAATCGGTTTGATAACTTCAAAACGAGCAAGCGCAAAGGTACTATTTTTGGTCGAATACCAATCCATGTTTGATTGGCTCTGGTGTGCGAAAAATTTCAGTTAATTTACAGATAATGGAACGCATCTGATGCTGATTTGTACACTTTATATCAGTGTCCCGATGTTCTGGAGATTTTGGCAATCAATTCATTATTTTTTCAATCCTTAATTTTCATTAATACGCTAACAGCTAACAGCCAAAAGCCAACAGCCATCAAAAATCAGGATTCCCAAATTTCCCAGGCCTTTTCTGCTTGGTGAACGAGCATTTCCAAACCGTTGCAGATGGAAGCTCCCTTTGTTTTACCCATTTTCAGAAAAGCAGTTTCTCCCGGATTGTAAATCAAATCGTATAAAAGGTGTTTTGGTGTGAGAAATTGGTAGGGAAAATCAGGTTTGTTCTCAACATTTGGGAAAGTCCCCAAAGGTGTGCAGTTGATGATAAGTAGATTTGAATCGACAATATCTTTGGTCAAATCTGAATAAGTTAACCCGTTTTGTAGGTTGTTTCTGGATACAAAGACAGCATTGATTTGTAATTTTTTCAAAGCGTAAGCCACCGCTTTTGATGCACCACCCGTCCCCAAAATCAAGGCTTGTTTGTGCGTGGGTTTTAAATAAGGTTCAATCGATTTTTGAAAACCGTAATAATCAGTGTTGTAACCGATTATGTTTCCTTCGGAAGTGATTTTGATGGTATTGACAGCGCAAATTTCGGCTGCGGTCTCGTGAAGTTCATCCAAATAAGGAATCACTTGTTCTTTGTATGGGATGGTCACATTCAATCCTATCAAATTGGGTTTGGATTGTATCAATTTCGGGAATTCTGAAATGTCTTGCAGGTCAAAATTTTCATAAGTACAATCCGAAATTTCTTCTTTTTGGAATTTCTCCGTAAAGTATCCCACCGAAAAAGAGTAGGAAATATTTCTGCCGATGAGTCCGAAGCTACGCACGTTCTTGTCTTGTTTTTGCGCCATACCATTCCAATGCTAAAATGATGAAAATACCCAATCCCATAAATGCAATCACCCAAATGGTTTGCTGATTCCATTCGGGCCAATAGCGTTCGTAGTTTTTGATGATTTGTTTACCGGTAGAGTCAAGTGAGATAATTCCAAGCTCATTGGTATCCATGATTTTTTCTTTCCAAGGCCAAACTACGCCTAACGATCCGGCGATAAATCCGGTGATGATGCTGTAAGTGATGTTTTTGAAATGCTTAATCAGGTAACTCAACAGATGTGACAAACTGACCAACCCGACAGCCGAGCCGGCGGTGAAAGCTGCTAAAACAGTCAGTAAGCGGAGACGTTCGGCGTTGTGAATAAAACTGAAATTGGCTCCCAAAAGTTCATAAAGTGTGTCGTAAAGTGCGTTGACCGAATCGACCAAAAGCAATACGTAATTTCCCATGAGAATGAGGATAAACGAGCCGGAAAGACCCGGCAAGGTCATGCCTGAAACACTGATGATTCCGCAAAAAAACACGAAAGCTAAGTTGTCGTTTTGTTGAGCCGGATCCATCAAACTAATCGCTACCCCGAAAATAATTCCGAAAATTACGCCCAAGATGCTTTTGTAATTCCATTCCTTAAAATCTTTGGCAATGGAAAAAACGGAGGCGGCAATCATTCCGAAAAAAGTGCCCCAAACGTATAATTCGTAACGTTCAATCAGGTAATCCAATATTTTGGAGACACTGAAATAGCTGACCAGCATGCCCAATATCAAAAAAAACAAAAACTGCCCGTTGATGTATTGGTAGAAGGTGGTGAATTTTCTGTAAACAAGGAGTTTGAGTGCTTTGGCGTTGATTTTTTGCAACGAATAGATAAACTCTTCATAAAATCCTGCCACAAAGGCAACTACGCCACCGGAAACGCCCGGCACTTTGTTGGCAGCCCCCATTCCGAGTCCTTTTAAGAGTAAGAAAAGTTTGTCTGTCGCCGATCTGGTTTTAGGCATGGGTTTGTTTTTAGGCTTTTTTGGAGGCTATTTTTTCCAAGCCTAAAATAAGAAAGAATCCGACAAACGACAAAATAATTGCGTAAACTAAATGATTGTCGCCTTCAAAGACAAAAGGGCTGATGTTTTTTTCAATTGAAGGAACGCGAATACCTTCCGAATTGGTTCGCCACGACAAGACTTCTTTCCAAGGCCAGATTTTGTTAAGCGAGCCGATCATAAACCCGGTGAGCAATGATAAAGTGAGATTTTTGTGATGTTTGAACATCCAAGTCAGTATGCCGGAAAAAGATTTTAGACCAATCATTGCGCCTAACATCAATATTGCCAATTTGCCGAAGGAAGTTGAGAAAAGTGCCCAATCTCCCTGTGCGATGCCTTCTCTGAAATTATTAACGGTATTCAGTACACTTTGATAAGCACCCATCAACACTAATATAAATGCGCCTGAAATACCCGGGAGTATCATGGCAATGATGGCGACAAAGCCGGCCATAAAAAGGAAAAAATAACTATCCGTTTCGGTCATCGGGCGCGCAATGGTGATGAAATAAGAAAGGATAGTCCCGGCTAAGAGCGAAAGAAATACCCCGAGCGTCCATTTGGAGATTTGTTTGCCCACAAAAAACACACTGGCAACTATCAACCCGAAAAAAAACGACCACAGCAAAACGGGCCTGGTTTCCAACAACCAACTGATGATTTTGGCAAAAGTCAGTATGCTGATGAAAATTCCGAGAAAAAGTGCGCCTAAAAAATTGGCATTGACGGATTGCCAAGCAGTCTTAAAGCCCTGTTGTTTGAGAATCTTAAAAAAAGAGAGTTTTAAGCCGTCGATGGTTTCCAAAAGCTCTTCATAAATGCCGGATATAAAAGCGATGGTGCCACCGGAAACACCTGGCACCACATCGGCTGCGCCCATGCAAATCCCTTTGAGCGTTATCAAAAAATAGTCAATAAAGGTTCGCTTCATGGGCTGATTTAAGGTGGGCAAAAGTAAACATTTTACTGCATGCCGTTTTTGAAATTATCCAGAATTTGGGACAATTTTAAGGATTTGAAAAAATCAGGAAAAATCGATTGGATGATAGATATATTCTCCGGATTTAAAACCAACGATTGCAAGAGGTAAAATTCAGCCTTTTCTTCCATATTTAGCGTAAAATACAAGCCCGCCAATCGGTAGGAAATTTTAGACTTATTCGGGAAAAGGGGTTCTGCCAAAAGCAGTTGTTCAAGCGCAAACTCAGATTCGTTGACCAGTATGAGCAAATCAGCCAATTCTAACCAAGTCGATAATTTATAATTGCCCAGTGATATGGCCTTTGCGTAGGCTTCGACGGCTTGCTCGTATTGTGCTAAAACAGTATGAATCCTCGCTGCTAATTTCCAATAGTGGCTGTTTTCTCCATCCAAATTGATGGCTTTTTGAATGGCTTCTATGGCTTTTGGATAATTCTTATATTTAAAGTAAAACTTTGTAATTGCTTTCCAACCTTTGTCTAACAGTGGGTCGATGTGAACGGCTTCTTTATAGTGACGAATGGCCAGTTTGGGTTTGTTGATTTTTTCATAGCAACGTCCGATGCTGAGCAGGGCAAAGGATGACGGGTCATCTAAAGTGAGCGTGATTTTATAGTTCTGAATCGCTTCGCGGTATCGCTTTAATTCTTCCAAAACCTTTCCTTTCTCCAGGTAAGCACCGGTGAAATTTTCGTCTATCAAATTGGCAAAATCATATGCGCGAATGGCTTCGTGCAACATGCCGATGGTAGCGAACTGGCGACCCAATTGATGCCAGGCAATTTCGGAATAGGGATTTTTTTCGATAAAACCGTTTAAAAATTGAATGGCTTCATCGGGTTTTTCTAAAAACTCAAAACAATAGACAATGTTGTAAAGCGCAGAAAAGTCTTCGGGGTCTAATTCCAAACATTTTTCAAAACAATTTTTGGCCTCTTCAAAGTTCTCGACAAACAAATATTCCATGCCCAACATCGAATAAATGTCGGCTTCGTCTTCAGTCATTTCAAGGGCAGTTTGCAACTCTTTTACCGCCTCCTGATGACAGCCTTTTTTCGATAGGATATTGGCTTTCTGAATGTGTATTTCTTCGTTGAAATGTTCGATGGCTTGTAGCTCATTGATAAGTTTTTCCGCCAATTCCAACTTTTCTTCAAACACGTAGATTTCAACCTGAAACAGTCTCAAATCAACAGAAGTAGGGTGTTGGGTCAAGCCCAATTTGAGCGCTTTTTTTGCCAAATTGATTTTCCCTTCTTCGAGGTAATAATGAATGATATTTTCAAATTCTGACGAATCAAAAAAGAGTACTTTATTCGTCTTCAACATGGATTCAAATTTCAACAATGAAAAGTGATCGTCTTCTTCTTGGCTTAAAAACATAAGCGGCGTGTTTGGATTACGAACTTGTTTTTATAAAAATAACAAGATGTTTTCGGGTTCAATGTTAAAATTATAATTGTTTTTAACAAATTAATTAACAAGTTATTCATTTTGAAGATGCATGTATTTCATCTAAACTTTCTAATATGACTTGACAACCTTCGATGATTTCCTGTTCAGAAATAGTCAAAGGCGGTGTGATGCGTGCCGCACAGGGCTCAAACAACAGCCAAAACAAGATTAATCCTTTGTCTTGGCATTTGAAAATCAATTGGTTGGTCAATTCTGCCGATGATAACATGACAGCCAACATCAATCCCATGCCGCGCACTTCTTCTATCAAAGGATGTACCAACAATTTTCTAAACAGTTTTTCTTTTTCGAGTGATTGTTCGATTAAATCTGTTTCGGTCAATTCTTGCAAGGTAGCCAAACAAGCGGCAGCAATCACAGGATGACCGCCAAAAGTGGTGATGTGGCCAAGTTTCGGATGTTCTTTCAACAAATCCATGTGCGCTTCCGAAGCCGTGAAAGCACCTACGGGCATGCCGCCGCCCATACCTTTTCCCATCACGACGATGTCCGGAATGATGTCGAAATGCTGAAAGCCAAACAACTTTCCGGTACGCCCGAAACCGGGTTGGATTTCATCTAATATCAACAACGCGCCAACTTCGGAACAACGTTTTCTGACTTTCTTCAGATAATCGTTTTCAGGAAGTATAAAACCAGCACCGCCTTGGATGGTTTCCAAAATGACTCCTGCGGTTTTGGTTGTTATTTTCTCAAGGTCTTCAGTATTGTTAAATGTGATAAAATGCACATCGGGTAGGAGTGGGCGAAAAGCTCTTTTTCTTTCCTCATAACCCATGACGCTCATGGAGCCTTGGGTATTGCCGTGGTAGGCGTGATGGCACGCGATTAATTCCGTTCTTCCGGTGGCTCGTTTGGCTAATTTGAGTGCGCCTTCGATGGCTTCCGTACCCGAATTGGTCAGGTAGGTTTTGGTGAGCGGTTGTGGTAGATTTGCTGCCAGCAATTTGCAAAAATCTACACTCGGTTGTTGAACGTATTCGCCGTAAACCATCACGTGGAGATAACGATCCAATTGATTTTTGATGGCGGTCACCACACGCTCGTGACCGTGGCCCAAACTACAGGCAGACACGCCGGCTACAAAATCGAGGTATCGTTTTTCATTTATGTCGTAGATGTAACTTCCTTTGGCATGCGAAATCTCCATCCCCAACGGATGTGGAGTGGTTTGCGCCTGATATTGGTAAAAGTCACTTAATGACATGTGAATGATTTAATTATTTGATGATTTAATGATTTAATGATTTAATGATTTAATGATTTAATGATTTAATGATTTGGAACTATCCAGCTATTCAAATGAATTTCGTTTTAACCGTCACTTCGAGTGGTTTATTAAAAAAAAAAGCTGTCGCATTTTTCAATAAAATACTCGAACAGACGAAATTTGTTTCGATTTTTCATTAAACTGAATAGATACAATTATTTGGTGATTAGTCGATTTGTTAATTTGAAAACGAGATGATTGGAAAATTATTCGCTTATTAGTCCAATTATTTCTTTTCTTAGTTCAGGTAATTCCCTGTAAATGATTGTCCAAATCACTTCATCTGAAATGTTATCATAATCATGTGTAATTCTATTTCTTGTTCCAATGATTTTTTGGGCATTCCTAATTTCAAAGTTACAGTCTTTGTGTTTTAAAATTCGATTAACTGCTTCACCAATGATTTCAATGTTTCTTTCAATTGCTTTTTTTGTTTTAAGGTCTTTTTTGTATCCAATAAAATCCACTTTTTCAGGGAGAAATTCAAAAATCTCATCAATTGAACGGATTATATCTTCGAGCCAAGCATTGATTCGGTTATCCATAAATAGGAACTTTGGTTTGGTCAACTTCTTTTCTAAAGATTCTATTTCGTATTCCTCTTTCCTCGATGAGGTCAATTTGCCTTTTAAGTAATTTTTCCAGTTTGTCTTTTAACCCAAAATAAAGGTCGGTATATTTAAACGGGTCGTTTTCTTCAAAATCGACAAGAAAGTCAATATCAGAGTCGTCTCCAAAATCTTCTCTTGTGACAGAGCCAAATGCGAAGAGAGATTTTACTTTGTAATTTTTACAAAGTTTCTTGATTTCTGCTATATTTTTTTTGTCAATTTTCATTAGCCAAATGTAATTTAATTAGTGAATCATTCCAAACCATCCAATATGATGATTTAATGATTAAATGATTTTCAAATTATTACATTTTCAAACAAATCAATCGTTTTCCGGTTTTTGTTTGACGGGCACGTTGGGTTTGAGTCCGTCGCCGGTTTCTTTTTCGTCGGCTTCTTTTTTGATGCGTTTGAGTTCGATAATCGGGTCTTCTTCAATATTTGAAGCTTCCAGGCCTCTTATTTTTGGCAAAACTAGTGGCGGATCTCCAATGAAAATATCCTCTTTTGTTTTGATCATCTCATCTCCGCGCCAATTGAATCCCCTCAGCTTTCTAACATTTTTCGGCAAATCTTCATCTCGGTAAACAATGCCGTCCACATCCGTAAAAAAAGTAATTTCATCGATTTGATTATTCGATAAATACATACTGATTTTGCTGCAAGCACCTTTGTCAATACCGACAAGCTCACCTTGTTCGGAACGCGTAAAATAAACATATTCAGTGTTTTTTACCAATTCGGAAAAATACAAACTGTTGTCTCGAAACAAGCCGTACATGTGCAGTCCTTTGACCTGGTTGTAGTTGTCAATCGAGTCGTGCTCAATCATAAAAGCGTTGTTAAATACCTTGAGCGAATCCAATTTTTCGGTTTCAAGATTTGAAATCAGGTGAATGGTGTCGCCGGTCATTTGATTCATCCCCGACCAGATGATGGGTTTTCGGATCAGTTGGGTCAATCCGGTCTTTTGATTCGAATGGATGGAATCTGATTTTCCGCTGAGATCACTTTTGTAAAACCGAACATTTCTGAATCCTCTGGTGATGCGTTCGCCTTCTTTCCCTGTGACCATAAGGGTGTCGGCATGAATGTAGGAAGAGTCAATAGATTCTTTGCTTTTTTCGTAGGTAATTGCAACCGCTTTTTTGGTGATAAAAACGGAATCTTTGAGCTTGTAAACTTCCGCATAATGTCCTTTAATCACACTTTTGTTGATGGTGTCTGTCACTTTAATATGGTTGGTGGCTGAGGCAAATTCGCGGCTTCGGTCATAGAACAAACTGTCGCCTTCTATCAAACGGTTTTTGTATTGGATGTATGAATTTTTGACAAAATAAGAAGTGTTTCCTTTGGTATCATAAAACCCTCTTTCGCAATAGATAAGGTTGGCTTCGCTGGTGATGGTCGTGGGTCCGTACATGTACACGTGGCCCGATTGGGTGTAGAAATCGAGGTGTTGGGAATCGATTACATAATCCGGATTGACCAATTTTACATTGGTGAGAAATTGGTATTTCTGCTCGTTTGCAAAATAGGTTCCGCGTTTGCTGGTCAAGACATTGGCACTGTCGCGAACGGTTCCATACGTATTGTAAAAGGCTTGCTGGCGGACTCTGTCAAAATAGAGTGTGTCGGTGGTGAGTGACATTTTCGGATCGGAAAGATGCACGTTTTGATAGGCAATGGCTGTTTTGGTATCGCCGTAATATTCGAGGTATTCGCTGGTGAGTTTTAAGGTGTCGCCTTGGTTGAGCCGAACGTTTCCGTAAGCGCGGATGAGGTTTCGCTTCGGATAGTGATAGGCTTGGTTGCAGTAGAGTTTGACCCCTTCGTGGGTAGCTTGTACGTTTCCGATGGCGATGATTACGCCGGGATGTTCAAGCTCGTTTTTATCAAAATTGTCGGCGTTGTTGACATTGATTCGCTTGGTCTGTTGTGCCAAAGAAGCAACACTCAGAAAGAGCATTAATAAGGTAACAAGATTGATAAATAATTTCAACGTGCGCAGATTTTTTGCAAAGTTAAGCAAATATCGACAGTCTAAGCGTGAGGTTGTAGGGATGCTTGCCAAATGCTTAAAAGTTTAGTAATATGTTAACTTAATTCAGTATCGAATGATTAGATTGTCTTCTATCATATCTTGTTCGCCTTCCCAATCCCGCGATATATTTTCTCTAAGTAATTTGGCAGGAATACCACCAATTAATATATTATTTCCGAAAGATCGGTAATTGTTGTTACACAAACTATTTGAAGCAATTGTGCAATAATCCGGCGTTTGTGTACCAAGCATAATGGATGTTCGATTTCCTATAAAATTGTTGTTTCCAAGTTGAATTTTCCCCGTCATCGGAAATTTTTCTCGGGTTAGTGTGTCGATCATCTGATGTGAATTGGTGTCAACTATTTGAGAATCATACCCAATCCTCGCAAGGTTCCCCAAGACTATTTCCCTTGTACAGATTAGTTTTCCGTTTGATCCGAATCCGCTCAAATGCCCGATTTCACAATAAGCATCTTTTCCGATGTAGATAAAATAGTCTTTACCAATCTGGACATGACCTTTAAAAACAATTTTTCCTAACAATGCTATTTCTGCTGTCCCGTTGGCTTTTGTCATTTTTTCAAATGGCTGGCCAAATCCAATCATTCCGCGCCTGATGGGTGCGTCAATAAACACTTCGCCTGAAATATGCGTAAATCTTACCTTTCCGTAAAAATAGACAGGTATTTTTTTAGCAATAGAAAATGGAAATTTTTTAAAATTGAAGTACAAGGTTTTATACCAGTTTATCTTCCGGTAGAACTTCAATCGATGATAAATACTTCTCAATTTAAGGTATAGACTCATCAGAATTGTTTTTGTTCAATTTTTCAAAGATAATTGCTTTGATGTTTATTTTTTTATCCAATTGATAAATCGTAAATCCCAACGATAAGGCTAATAATAAACCCGAAATTCCATATCTCCAAAAATCTTTTTCAATGTTTATCGTCGCAAATGAAAGCAGGCAGAACCCGATACTTATCAAAAAGACGAAATAGAAACCTTCGGAAAACCGAAAATCGTATCGAAAATGGCAAATAATACCAACAGTCAGAAAATGCACGATGTAATAAATAAAAAACGCAATTCCAAGCCCGCGAAGTCCATCAAGATTATAACTCAAAATACTTAGCAACAACAAAAAAACATTAAAAAGTATCATGGTCTTTCCAAAAACTTTTGAGTCTGCGCGAGCGATGATCACATAGCCCATAGCCCATGAAGCTGCTTTGAAGAGCATGCCCATAATTGCCCATTTCACGTAAGTTGCAACGGGAATGAATGCGGCTGTATACAACAATTGAATGATAAGTGGAGAAGCTATCAAAAACAATACAATGACAGGCGTGATGACCAAAACTCCGACCAAAGCTTGTTCGGAAACGGTTTTCTGAGTTTTGATTTTGTCATGACAAACCGCGGATAACCTCGGGAAATAATCTGTTCCCATGGCATTGAAAACCAATCCGACATAGGAGTTGATAATCACAAATCCTGCTTGGTACAAACCTACTTGATCAACATTTCCTTTAAAACTGATGTACAAATTTATCAGATAAGCCACCAAAACATTGAGCAATCCGCCCATTCCAATCAGAAATCCCAAACCCAACATTTTTTTTCCTTCGATTATTGCATTTTTGATGGATATTTTGGGAACGTTCGACAGGTTTTTTGTATAATGCCTGCTGATTAAGAAACTAAAGATTGTAGCCAAAATGATTGCAGGAACAATTGCTTCAATCCGGAAATAATAGTATAAAGGCAAGATAAAAATCAGGCTTGCCAAACTTCCATATACGTTTGCTTTTGCCAACAAATTCAACTTTCTCAATCCTTGCAGAATGACCAAGTTTCCTGTGGTGAGTTGTTTAAAAATCAAAGCCAAAGAAATCCAAATAAAAGCGTAAGTAAAACGGTCGTTGCCAAATGCCAGCTGACTTAATAGAGGAGAAAATACAACTGTCGAAATGGCACCTAAAAGTCCGGTTAGCCATACCAAACGTTGAATGACCCCAATGGTTTTAGTTGTTTTTTCAGGGTCTAATTCTCCATTGGAAACAGCAAGATCCCGCACCGCGCTTGTTCCCAATCCGAAGTCCGTCAAACTTCCCATCAAGTTGAGTCCCGTGTTTAACAATCCCAAAACACCCATGCCTTCCGGGCCAATCCAGAGGGCAACAAATTTTGTTCGGGCGATAGAGAAAAGTGTATTTAAAGTTTGAACCCCGCCGAATAACGAAGTCACTTTGAGAATGTTCCGATAAGATTGTTGACTTTCGGTCATGCTTTCTCGATCGACACTTTAAAAATGGTTAATCAACTCGACTACTTTCTCCACTTCCGCATCGGTCATCACCGGACTGATGGGCAGGCTCAAAACGGTTTCTTGCAGTAACTCGGTGACAGGTAAATGCAAGTGATTGTATGCATTCAATGCTGCTTGTTTGTGCGGCGCAATCGGATAATGAATGAGCGTTTCAATTTTGTTTTCCCCTAAATATTTTTGTAAAACTTCGCGGTGTTTGGTCTTCACCACAAACAAATGAAAAACATGACTTTCCCAATCGACAACTTCCGGAAGTTCGATTTTCGGATTTTTGATGTTCTTTATATAGGATTTGGCAATTGCCCGTCTGCATTGGTTATCCGCGTCCAGCTGTTTTAGTTTGATTTGCAAAAAGGCAGCTTGTAGGCTGTCGAGACGCGAATTTATGCCGGCGTATCGGTTGGTGAATTTGTCCGTTCGTCCGTAATCGGCGAGTTGAGAAATGACAGTTGCCAATTCGGCGTGGTTGGTGGTGACCGCGCCGGCATCGCCCAAAGCACCGAGGTTTTTGGTCGGGTAGAAACTAAAAGCGGCGGCGTGACTGAGATTTCCCGCTTTTTTTCCTTCCATAGAAACAGCTCCATGTACTTGTGCTGCATCTTCAATCACGAGCAAATCAGATTGTTTTGCCAATGAACGAATCGTTTTCATATCGGCCAATTGTCCGTATAGGTGAACGGCTAAAATGCCTTTGGTTTTTGAAGTGATTTTTTTTTCGATTTCAACGACATCGAGGTTGAATGTTTGTGCGTTTGGCTCGATGAAAACAGGTTTCAGCCCGGCGTGGATGATGGAAAGAACAGTCGCGATGTAGGTGTTGGCAGGAACCAAAATCTCATCTTCCGGCTTGAGTTTTCCCATGACGAGATACGCTTTAAAAATAAGCGTCAATGCGTCCAATCCGTTTCCCGTTCCCACACAGAATTGTGTGCCACAATAGGCTGCAAATTCCTTTTCAAAATCTGAAACCGCCTTGCCTTTGATGAGAAAATCGCTGTGCAACAATTGTTGTTGCGCCATCAGAAATTCCCGTTCAAAACGAAGATTGATTTTTTTCAGGTCTAAAAATTGAATTTTCATAAGTTCAATAAATAACAATCGGCATTGACCGGACGGCCGCCGAGTTCTTTTTTGTAATTGGCCAAATTAGCTTCAAAATCAAATCCTTCAGACTTGTTTGCGTGTCCCAAATCAAAATAATGAAATCCTTCCGCTTGAAATTTTTTAATTAGAAAAAGATACAAATAATCCAAAGCTCTGACCTTTTTTCCGACCTCGTTGACAGCAGAATATTGTGATTTTACGGTTTTCTTATGGATAAATAAGACAATCCCGGCTACACATACCTGGTTGTAAACCACTTGATAGAGTTGGATGTTTTCAGGAAATTTTTGTGCTAAAAGTGTGATTTCATCTAAACTGTGAACGGGTTTAGCGCCGTATTGTTTTTCTAAAACAGGTGTCAAAACTTGGTTCCAATAGGGAATAAAATCACTGCTTTTTTCGATGCTCAATTGTGACGGCAGTTGTCTGTTGGCCATCTGGGATTTTGTTTTATGAAAATCGATGGGTGAGGTTAAATCAATCAAAAAATTCAGATCTCGACGGATGAGTTTGGCGTGTTTTTGAAACAAAAAATATTCGATGGCACTGTTGTATTTTTCTTGATAAAATGCAGGCGTGATTTTGATTTCTAATTCGTCGAAATCATTTTTTTTTAAATGAGTAAGCAACTGATTAAAAACAGATTCTATTTCGGAAACGCCCATTTTTTTATCCACAATCAAGCCGGCATAGGTGAGGCCGCGATGTGAGCAAAAGCGCCTTTCTACCCGATGTCCGGGCAGTATGCCAACCAACTTTTGTTGATTAAAAATCAACAGTGATGCGTCATCAAACCAGTCTTGGTGATATTCCATAAAATCGCGGTAAAACAAAAAAGTTGCGTTGCCATTATTAGCCACAAAATCATCCCATTCGGTTTGATAGGCGGGGAGATAACGAACGATTTGGTAGGATTTCAAGATTGCAAGTTGTTTCGAGGGTGAAATTAGCAATTTTTTTGCTAAGTTGAAGATTCACGAACAGACCTAACCGGACAAGGTTTAAAGCCGGAATTTATTTGTGGGTTTGATTTCATTGAAAAATGGGGAATATGGAATGTAATTGCTTAAAAGAAAAACGGAAAAAGAATTGATAGAACCGGAACTGTTATAAGCCGTTTTTCTATTTGTCACTCGTGTCAATTAGTTCAAAAATAAATTCTGTCAAAGTCTTCACTTCACTTTCAATTGTCCCTTTCATATATCGTTCGTAAACATTTTTGTTGTCTGGCGGGTTGAGATTTAGTGTCAAGCCTTTTTCTAACGTCAATAGTCTTAAAAACTCTCTTTGTGTTCGTCCATTCCCTTCTCTAAATGAGTGTAAATAGTTGACGTTATCTAAAATTTCCGCCAATTTCTCGGCTAGCAGTTATTTGTTGTCTTTCGGAATTTTCTTGAACTCAGCAATTAATTGGTCAATATATCTGAAAGCATTGTCAGAATGAGAAGTAGGGAAAAACTGTTTACCATCTTTGCTAATTTCAACAATCCGTTTCTTCCCTGCCCAAAGATAAATGTCTTGAAACAAATGTCTTGTAAATTTCTTAAAAGTCCTGTCTTGGGGTCTGTGTAGGTGAAGTCAGGGTCTATGTATTTGTAAGAACTATACATAGGCTTTTTGTTTGGCGAATACCACAAGTTCTGTTAGTGATATTTTGCCTGTCACATAATCCCTTATGATTTCAATTCCTTTTGGAGTAGGTTTAAAACCTTCAAACATATTACTCCCCAAAGCGTTTGCAGTACTTTCTAAGGTTTTCAAGTCCAAAAACTTAACTCCCATTATTGTCAGACTACTTCTGTCTATTTCTATCGTGTTGAACATATTTTCAGTCTTAAATTCTCTCCAAATTTACAAAATATTTACGTCAAATTGTTTGTTTTCTATCTCTTTAAAATGGCTTATAGCTGTAGAAAATCAGCGTGATAAACGCCGGCTTTTTTCAATTTGTCTAAATCACGCAAAATGATTTCGACATACGACTCGTTTTCTGTACTTCTTTGGTCGAACAGACTGGTGTATATGTTTTTAGCTTCGGTCAGTTTGTTTTGAAGCAGGTAACTGTGCGCCAAGTTGCATTGCATTGCGGGCAGATTTTTACCCAAACTTTGTGCTTTTATGAGGGTAATTTCCGCTTCTTTGGGTTGGTTGAGTTGGAGGTGCAACCATGCCAAACTGTTCAATTCATCTGCCAAAGATATTTTTAGTTTTTCATGTTGCGGCAAATGCTCCGATTGTTCTTCCAGCAGAGCGACAATCAAGTTTTGGAAAACGATTTTTTCCTTCGGATGGATGGTAGAATGGATATCTTCGGTGAGTTCGTGGATTTTTTTGTAGGTGTTTTCCAATTGAAGTTGTGGAAGTGAAATCCGGTTAAAATAATCTGAATAATATTGACAATCACTTTTCATGCTCATCAAAACGGGTCTGTTTTCTGGGTGTTTTTGCAGCCGGCGGTTCACGTCTTTCAGCAACTCCAAACCCAAAGTTTGGTAATGCAAATCCATTTTGTTTTCCAACTCGGCTTGATACAATTCGACCAAATTTAAGCCAGTAGCACACACATCGGCATCAAAGGCATCGGGCTGCTCGATTGCCAATTTCATTCGGATTTGCAATGCTTGTTTAAAATATTTCTCTGCCGAATCGATGGCTTTCAACTCAAAGTAAAACAAACCCAAATTGTGTAGTGAAGTTGCTAAATAATGGGTGTATGACTCGGGAAATTCATCGGATAAGTCGTTGTAAACTTCCACCGTTTTGTGGCTGTAATCAATTGCTTTTTCAAAGTTTTTTTCTTCCGAATTCAAAATGCTCAAGCTGTTGAGTGTAGCCGCCACATAAGGCGCAAAAGTAGCATGATCGTGTCGAGCTAAATACAGATAGGCTTGCAATGCTTGCTCGTAGTGGTCGAATGCTTTCTCGGTTTCCCCCATCGACTTATAGGTTACGCCCAAATTGTTCAAAACCGCGGCCGAGTAGGGTTTGGTTTTTAGCGCGTTTGTTGTTTCCAAATTTTGAAAAATATTCAATGCTTTGGTGTAGTTTGTCATCGCGTCATACACATTGAATTCCTCGGTGTAGAGGTTTCCCAAATGGTAATGAGCCATCGCTTTTAGTTCATTCAGCTTGAATTCTGGCAATTGTTCATAGAACTTTACAGCAGATTTAAATTGCGTTTTGGCAGCGTATAAGTCTTCTTTTTGCTGATAAGCTTCACCCAATGCGAAATGTGTATTGGCAAGATGGGGATAAAATGCAGTTTGTTCATTCTCTGCAAGTTTGGTGTAAATGCTTAGCGCGATTTGATAATTTTCGATGGCAAGTTGGATGTTTGAAGTCAGATAAATCGTTGCCAAATTGTTGTAAATCGTTGCCTGTTCACTTAAGTTTTGCACGTCTGATTGTCTGTGCAAAGCGAGTGATTGATTAAAAAATGCGATGGCTTTTTCAGACAATTTGATTTTTTGGTGCAACTTCCCCAACGTATTGCAAATATGGATTTGCTGTACCGTTGTGGTTGCTGAAAGAAGCGCATTTTCATAGCTTTCAATCGATTTTTCGTACAGATTTTCCTGTAGAAACAATTTGCCTTGGTCGATATTTTCTTCGAATGAAAGTTTCATTTTTAATGATTATTTATACACAGGTTTGATGCAAACTGGCTTCAATATTTTTATTTCTCTGCGTCTTTGAGCGAAATCCGTTGTGTTCTTAGTGGTTCGCATCTTTGCCATAGAAATTGTCCTTTCTATCGGAGTTCAGTTGCCAAATAAGAACCACGGTTGTTGCCTGAGCGTAGCCGAAGGCAACGGTAAATCATATTCTTGCCATGGTGACTTCAACTCCGCTCAGACACCGTAAAATTTCACGTTGATGGCTTTGACTCCGAAAGCGGGTTCACAAAGGTTTGATGTTTCACAATTGCCTAAACTTCGCCGTATATCTCTCCGCATTGGCCTTGCAAAGAGCTACGTATTCTGTTCTCGACATTTCATCCAAATCAAAACCGTTTATTTGCATGGTTTCTTTTTGCATATCAATCAGTTGAAAATCTTTTTCTTTGAGTTTTTTAATCAGATACAAGAGTGCAATTTCGTCCGCATTTTCTTCCATTGAAAAAGCGTATTCTCCAAAAAATATCTTCCCGATAGCAACGCCGAAAATACCACCTACAAAATGCCGGTCGCGCCAAACTTCTACCGCGTGCGCGAGTCCTTTTTGATGCAATTCCATAAAGCTTCGAAACGCCCTTTCAGACAACCAGTTGTTGTTCATTTTGTCTTCGAGGTTGTAAAATTTTTGACAATGGCGAAGCACCCGCTCAAAATCGTTGGTCAGACCAACGGTGAATTGCTTTTCTAAATGTTGAAATCGATCTATGGAAAAATCGAAAGAGTCTAAATGTAAAACCGTTCGCGGGTCGGGTGACCACCATTTGATGTGTTTCAATGGATAATGCCAATAATAGATTCCGCTGTTGTAGGCCAACAAAAGTCGTTCAGGATTCAAATCACCTCCCGATGCAACCAAGCCTTCCGGGTCTGCAAAATAGGCAGGCGGAAAGTCAATTTCGTTTTTAGATAGTTCAAAATATGGCACGCTTCTATAATTTTAAATGGATATCCGGCTCGTCCAATTCGTGGAGTTCGCCGAGTTGTCTGAGTACTTCAAAGGTTTTTCTGGCTTCCTCTTCATTCACGATACTGATTGCGGCTCCCACGTGAACCATCACATAATCGTCCAATTTTGCTTCGGGCACCAAGGTCAGGTTTACTTCTTTGACAACGCCGTCAAAAGACACTCTTCCGATGCGGAAAGTATCGTCCAATTGTGCGGTTATTGAGATTAATTTTCCGGGGATAGACAGACACATGGTTTTGGATTTTAGATTAGTTTTTTTGTTTACGCAGCCAATCATACCAAGTGTTCATGCCTTCTCCGGTGGTGGCTGATAGTTCGATGAATTGCAATTTCGGATTGACTTTCAAGGCGTATTGTTTCAGTTTTTCCACATCGATATGCACGTAGGGCAACAAATCTATTTTGTTGATGATACACAAATCGGAGGTGTGAAACATATCCGGATATTTGATGGGTTTGTCTTCGCCTTCGGTGGTGCTGATGATGACCACCCGTTTGGATTCGCCCAAATCGAACATGGAAGGACAGACCAAATTTCCAACGTTTTCAATCATCAAAACGGCGTTGTCTGTAATGTTCAATTTTTTGACTGCATCAAAAATCGCATCACTTTCCAAATGGCAACCTTTTCCGGTATTGATTTGTATCACAGGAATGTCGATGGCAGCAATTCGATTGGCGTCGTTCATGGTTTGCTGGTCACCTTCGATGACGAAAAACGGAATTTCAGACTTCAAATCTTTCAGCGTTCGTTCCAACAAGGAGGTTTTTCCCGATCCGGGCGAACTTACCAAATTGAGTGCGAAAATGTTTTTGGCTTCAAAATAACCCCGATTTCTTGCAGCCATCACATCGTTGTGGTGCAAAATATCTCGTTCGACATCAATCACTTTTTTCTGGTGATGCGCATGTTGATGGTCGTGCTCATGTGAATGCGCGTGATCATGGGAATGCGTATGCGTATGC
>PHDQ01000226.1 GCA_002841025.1 Bacteroidetes bacterium HGW-Bacteroidetes-13
CATTGGGTCATCAGGAAAACGGTAAAACCAAGAATCAGTAACAAGATGGTAATCCGATTTCTAAGAATTATCCGAGCGACTCTATTCCAAAAGCCGGTACTAAACCATTTCATCATTTTGGAAAAAACTTAGGAGAGATTTAAAAGATTTTCAGTAGCCAAAAAAATGGGACGCATTAAAATTGTATAATATT
The DNA here is from genome assembly GCA_002841025.1 of Bacteroidetes bacterium HGW-Bacteroidetes-13. GTDB lineage: Bacteria > Bacteroidota > Bacteroidia > Flavobacteriales > Flavobacteriaceae > UM-FILTER-40-17. The sequence continues at coordinate 194 of PHDQ01000226.1, forward strand.
TCACAAACTTAAGACAAAAAACGGGACTCTAATGTTATTTTTTTCTTATAAAAATAGAAATTGGCACCCCGGAAAAATTGTATAATTCCCTGATTTTGTTTTCCAAGAATCTTTTGTACGAATCCTTCACATATTGTGGCAAATTGCAGAAAAACGCAAATTGCGGATAGGGAGTAGGCAGTTGCGTGCAAAATTTGATTTTCACGTATTTACCTTTGATAGCAGGCGGTGGCGTGGCCTCTATGATTTCCAACATGACATCGTTGAGCTTTCGTGTGACAATTTTTCGCTTGCGGTTTTCATAAACTTCCATGGCCGTTTCGATGGCTTTGAAAACTCGCTGTTTGTTGAGCGCGGAAATAAATATGATGGGCACATCGGTAAATGGTTGCAGTTGTTCTCTAATCTGCGCTTCGATATCTTTGGTCGTGTTGGTTTCTTTTTCTACCAAATCCCATTTGTTTACCAAAATCACGATTCCTTTGTTGTTTCTTGCAGCAAGCCAAAAAATGTTCAAATCCTGTCCTTCAAAGCCTCGTGTTGCATCGACCAATAGGATGCACACATCTGCAAATTCGATGGTTCTGACCGATCGCATGACCGAGTAAAATTCGACATCTTCTTTGACACGGCTTTTTTTGCGAATACCTGCTGTGTCAATAAGTGTGAATTCAAATCCAAAACGATTGTATTTGGTGTCAATCGAATCGCGCGTTGTACCGGCCACATCCGTTACGATGTATCTTTCCTCGCCCAACAAGGCGTTGATAAAGGAAGATTTTCCCGCGTTGGGTCTTCCAACGATGGCAAATCGAGGTAGTTCAGATTGAATTTCTTCTTCTTTTGCTGGTAAGAATTTGACAACTTCGTCCAACAAATCGCCCGTTCCACTTCCGTTGATACTCGACAAAGTGAAAAATCGTTCAAATCCCAAATTGTAAAATTCAATGGTATCATCCATTCTTGAAGAACTGTCAACCTTGTTAATCACTAAAAAAACGGGCTTTTCAGATTTTCTCAACACACTTGCAACCTCTTCGTCTGAACCCGTAATGCCCTCGGTTACATCGACCATAAACAAAATTGCATCGGCTTCTTCAATGGCTAAAATGACTTGCTTGTCAATTTCTTCTTGAAAAACATCTTCACTGTTTTTGACATATCCGCCGGTATCTACAACCGAAAAAGTAACGCCGTTCCATTCCGATACCCCGTAGTGTCTGTCACGGGTTACGCCGCTCATCGCATCAACGATGGCTTCCTTTCTTTTGATCAAACGGTTGAACAAAGTTGATTTACCTACATTGGGTCTTCCGACAATTGCAACGATTGCGCTCATTTTTTTATTTCAAATTAAGTTTGCAAAGGTAGTGTAATTTATGCTTGAAAATTATCAAAGATGTTGATTTTCAAACAAAAGGAGTCAGATGCTCAAATGTTTGATTCTTATCGTTTTATTAAGATTAAAAAAAACGACTGTTAATTTTAAAGAAACGTTAAATAAATCAAAAAAAAATATTAATTTCACATTTACGAAACAAATCAAATACAATTGTAACATGAAAAATTTTATTTTTACTTTATTACTGACAATCATAGGGTACTTTTCGTATTCTCAGACTGTTATTACAGGGACTGTCAAAGAATCTGCGACGAATCAACCCATACCGGGAGCGAATGTCATCGTGCTTGGTCAAAACACGGGGACGACATCCGATTTTGATGGGAATTTTCGATTGGAGGTTTCTTTAAATCCACCATTTCAAATCGAGGTTTCTCTGCTTGGTTTTGCATCACAAACGTTCAGTATCACCCAGAAAAATCAGAAGATTGACGTTGTGCTTTCGGAAAGTCAAACGCTTTTAGACGAGGTCGTTATTGCGGCTTCAAGAACTCCGGAAAGCGTGCGAGAATCACCGGTTACCATCGAAAGAATGACTTTAAAAGACATTCAAGCCACCGCATCTCCCACCTTTTATGACGGTATTCAAAACCTGAAAGGCGTGCAGATGAACACGAGTAGTTTCACTTTTAAATCTGTAAACACGCGTGGTTTTGCAGCAATTGCCAATGAGCGATTTGTGCAATTGGTCGATGGAATGGACAACTCATCACCTGCCTTAAATTTTGTTTTGGGTAACTTGATTGGACTTTCCGAATTGGATGTAGCAAGCATTGAGTTGCTTCCCGGTGCGTCATCCGCATTGTATGGAGCCAATGCGTTCAACGGTATTTTATTTATGACCAGCAAAAGCCCTTTTGACTATCCGGGTGTTAGTGCCTATGTGAAAAGTGGAATCACTTCACAAGAGGCTGCCGGCGAGAATGCTTTTTACGATGTAGGCTTCCGAGTTGCGAATCATACCGAAGATGGAAAATTCGGGGTAAAAATGGATGTAACTTTCCTCAGAGGTGAAGAATGGCATGCCACCGATTTTAGACACAGAGACATCAACGGATTTGTTGGCAATTCTACCAAAACACGTTCAGATCCCGATTTTGATGGTGTCAACGTTTTAGGTGACTTAGTTGGGACGACACTTAATTTTGATCAATTGGCAGGACTTCCTGCCGGTACGTTAGGCGCAACGAGAGTTACCCGAACGGGTTATGACGAATCAACATTGACAGACAACAATGCCGAAAGCCTAAAAGTCGGCTATGGATTGCACTACCGTCCTTGGGCAAATGATTTTGAAATAGAACTCAGCGGGCGATTTGGAACAGGGAAAACGATTTATCAAGGCACCAACCGTTTCAGATTGGATGATTTCTTCATCCACCAACACAAATTGGAAATCAGAAATAAAAATTTCTTCGTCAGAGGTTATATAACCGATGAAGATGCTGGAAATTCCTATGACATGGTTTTCGCCGGAATCAACATCAACAGACAATGGAAATCCGACACCGCTTGGTTTACCCAATACGCCCAAACTTTTATCGGTGCGCGCTTGGGATTGATACCGGGATTGCCCGCGCAGACAGAAACTGCCGCGCACGCATTTGCACGTCAACAAGCAGACACGGGCCGATTGATTCCGGGTACGGCAGCCTTTAAATCTGCATTCCAAAAAGTAACTTCCGATCCAGATCTGCAAACAGGAGCTAAATTTCAAGATGAAACCAAACTATACCATGTAGAAGGAAATTATAACCTGACGCATTTGGTTAAATTTGCGGATGTGCAAGTGGGTGGCTCGTTTAGAGAATTCTTGTTAAATTCGAGCGGTACTATTTTTAACGATGCCGATGGTGCCATCGACATCAGAGAGCTTGCTGCATATTCTCAAATCAGCAAAAAATTCATGGATGACCGTTTGAAATTAACCGGATCCATCCGTTGGGATGAAAGCCGAAATTTTGACAGCAATTACTCACCCAGAATCTCTGCTGTTTACTCTGTCGGTGCTCAAAAACAACACACCTTTAGGGCTTCGTTCCAAACCGGTTTCAGGAATCCGACCACCCAAGATCAGTATATAGGTCTTGATTTAGGAAACATACTTTTGGTAGGTTCCGCACCTGACAACATCGACAAGTTTTCTCGCACATTCAACTTGACGACAGGCGGCACTTCAACCATCACCGGACGCGAGGCTTATGAAGATTCTTACACCATTCCTTCTGCCCAAGCTTTTGGCGCAGCCGTTCAAGCCGCCATCAACGGCGGG
>PHDQ01000227.1 GCA_002841025.1 Bacteroidetes bacterium HGW-Bacteroidetes-13
CTGATTTGATTGTCAGTTGATTTCCGGTTGAAAAAATCTGAACTGCTGATTCGTTGGTAACAAAATCGTCCGTGCTCAAAGTTTTATTTGGGAAACTTATTACAAATCGATCGTTGAAAGTACCTTTTTCTGTTGTAAAAGTATAATCTGCTTCTTTGAGAAGTTGAGTTGTACCCGTCAATTTATCTTCCAAGACAATCTCTTGATCCCCAAACAAGCCATCCAAATCGGCAATTGAAATTGTGAAAGTCCCAACAATGGTTGATTTATAACCCAACGGGATTATGTCTTTGTTGTCAAAAGGCATTGCTTTGGCTTGTATGGAAAGCCACTGGTCTTGCAACAAACTGTAAAACGAAATCACATTTTCGAAACCATCCAAAAACAATCCGTCAAACAATCGGTCGTAACCGTTGGTAGCCGCATCGGCATAGCCAATCAAAGTTTGACTAAACGCACCTTGATTGTTTGTCAAGTTGAGCCACAATCTGCTTTTCGAATTGGATTGCGTTGAAATAGCTGTTGTCATTGTAGCAGGCTCAACTTCTGCCCGCGATTGGTTTGCAGCAAAAAATTGCGCATTCTGACCGACTGCCGACACCCGCATACTGTTGTTGAAAACAAGGGTGGTGCTTGCGCCTAAACCATCTACCAAATCAACAAAAAACCCTTGCCCGGACGCAATTTTCCCGCTTGGAATCGGGTTTCCGCTCGTGCCAACACCGCCCATCAGCGTATAAACGGCGTAGTCGTTGGCGTTGTAAATATTATTTGAAATCGGCGTGTTGTGTGTCCAGAAATAAAGTGCACCATTCAACACAGCTGCATTCGCGTTGATAAATGCATCGGCATCAACGGCAGAAGGATAAGGATTGCCTATCAGGGCGAAATTTCCGGTTGTTGCTGCATTCAAAGGAATATTGACATTGATTGCGCCATTGTTCGGAGAGCCTACAAAAGTTGCGGTGAAAACACTCGCTATTGTGGTGCTAAATGACTGCGGCGAACGAATGAGGTATCCAACACCCGGGGTCATGACCGCTGAGCCGTTCACCTCAGTTTTCCAATTCTGAATGGTTGTGTTGTATGAAAAATATTTATCCCCAAGTGTGTTAGGCGATACGTTAAATAACGTTTGTCCAAAAACCGGTGACGACCAGTAGGTAAAATCAAATCTGGTAACCGGTGAGGTGTTGCGTTTGACGGTTACATTCCCAATATTGACGGCATCGTCTTTTACCTGCACCAAGCTTCCGGCGTTTTCGATGATCAGGTTGCCCGTGGGTTTAGAATCTATTCCGTTTTTGACTTTGACGGTGGTATTTGGAGAAATCATGAGTGTTTTTCCGCCATTGATGACCAACTCGCAGGCTTCAAACGAGCCGTTGACGGCGGTGTCATAATTTGCATTGATAACCACTTTGTTATTTAGCGTAGGTGCGCCATTGTTCCATGATGAAGCATTCCAAGTAGTCGTGTTTCCACATTTTTGGACGGAGCCGGTGATTTTGAGGGTGTTGGCATTTATTAGCCATTCCCTTCCAGTGCCTGTGTTTTGGCTACGAAACCCATAAAACCGAATGGTTAGTGTTTGACCATCTAACAAAGAAAGATTTATTGGAATGTTTTCGGATTTACCATTAGGATCAGTAGATTGATTTATAACTAAATTCGTAAAACTCGCAAAATTGTCTAATGAATATCGAATGGTGTAATTTCGAGGGCCTTGCCGACTTCCTCCTGATAATCTGTCTATTCTGGTATGTGTTAACAAGAGGTTGTTAATGAGCAAACTTTCCCCAACTGAAGGTGAAATTGAAATTTGTAAAAATTCATCTATGGCTAAATTGTTACTAGTTGTCCACCCGTCACTTCTTGCCCCAAGTCCGCCCCCGTCAATGAATGCGTTTATTCCTAATCCTCGCATCATTGGGTCAGCATTCACCTCCGGTTGAACATTTACCGGATTGCCGTTGCTTGTCAACGGCCATCGAGCCAAATCGACTTGTGCATGGGTTAGGGAAAAAGAAAGTAGAAATAAGAACGTTAGTTTCTTGAAAGACTGTGAAAAAGTAAATTTGGGCATGAGCATCAATTTTAAATGGCCGCTCATTTTCCGTATTTTACTGAGCGGTATTTTTTAATGCCCCAAAGATAGTTATTAACCCCTAATTAATTGAACGATAAAGGGTTGTCGACATTACCGTTCATCGATTTTATCGAGCACTTTATCGAAAATATTGTTAATGTTTCGGACTCGGCGAAAAATTCCCTAAAATTTCAATGAAATTCCGCCCAAAACATGGATGCCTGCTTGCGGGTAAAATCCGGAGAAAAAACCGGTTTCCGTACCACTCGGTTTGTCGGGATTTTCGAAGTCGAATGTGCCCCAAAATCCGTTGGAAACATATTGCCTGTCAAAAATGTTGTTCACCAAAAAAGTAAAGGTGATATCCTTGAAAAACTCCCATGCTCCCAGACTGTATCGCGCGGACAAATCATTGACAAAATAACTGTCAAGTTTGGAAGATGAAAGGTTCAAATTGCCCATGTATTGCTCGTCCACGTATTTGGACAACAAACTGATTTCCAAGTTGGGCAACGGCATAAAAGTTATCGTATTGTTGAGCACAATTTCGGGCGAAAAGGGCAAATGGGTCGTTCCCAAATCGACGGTTTCACCATCCAGCGAAGCTTTGAAATTCCTGTTTTTGTTGGTGCTGAATGCCACATTTGGCGACCAAATCCATTGGTTGCCCAGCATAAACGTCGCTTCTGCCTCGACTCCGAGCCGATAGCTTTCGCCACTGTTTTGTCGGATGGGATTGCCCACATTGTCTAAGGCACCGGTGAGCACCAATTGATTGCTATAATCCATCCAATACACATTGAGGTTGATGGCTTTTTTGGCATCTTTATATCGCCAACCGGCTTCGTAATCATCGAGCGATTCGGGTTCGGGATTGCCGTTTTCAAAATCAGTTCGGTTGGGTTCGCGATGCGCTTTGGCATAGGATGCGTACAAATTGTTTTGTTCGTTCAGCTGATAGGTCAACCCGCCTTTCGGATTGAAAAAGGTGAAAAATTCTTTGGTACCTAAATCGACAAAACCCAAATCTTCTCCCCGGATGGAATAATCGATATACCGCAGTTGTAAATCACCGTAAAGCGATAGTTTTTCGGTTAATTGATAATTTGCTTTCGCATAGATGTTTGCATCGGTTTTGTTGCCTACGTTAAAATACAATTCCTGTCCGGGTTTGCTTCCGCCAAACTGCGCAAAAACCAATTTGCCAAAATGCTCGCCATCATACCGATTCCAAGCACCACCCAAATCGAATTCAACCGGTTTGGATTTGTATTTTAGCGAAAAAGTGGTTCCGTAAAAATCGTTGTCGAGCCATTGGCGTTGCACCAAGTCAGTCGAGTTGAGCAGATTTCCGTTCACCAAGACCGGCGTAAACCCATAGGTATCAAAGTCTGCATCTTCTTTGTATTCTTCAAAAAATCCGCGCCCGAAGGTGTAGTGAAACGCCAGATTTGCAGACCAATTTTCATTCAGCTTGCGATAAAAATGCAACTGATAATTGTCTTGCTTGTAATCATCCACCTGGTTTTCATAGAAAAAAACATTGCCTTGGTCATCGGTATACATGCCGGCCGGATTGAATCTTCTGTTGGTTTTGAGCGTTTCTTTGTCGATGCCGAACCAGGCTTGGTAAGTGACTTCCGAACCGCCGAAAGCGATGGCTTTGATTTGGGTTTTGTCGTCGAAATAGGTGCCTGAAAAATAATAGGATTTCAAA
>PHDQ01000228.1 GCA_002841025.1 Bacteroidetes bacterium HGW-Bacteroidetes-13
CAAATTGATTTTTTTGTTTTGCTGCTTCTTCAAATGCCTTTAAAACGAAATCTGAATACAAAGCCGGCTCCAAACAATAATCGATGAGCACATCAAAATTGACGCTCTGCGGATGCAAAACCAATATGGGCGTTTTTACCCCTGCTTGCCTAAGCTCAACGCCTTCAGATGTATAAGCAACTGCAAAATAATCGACTCCTTTTGATTCGAGGAATTTAGCAACCGCCACCGCATCGCTTCCGTATGCATTTGCTTTGACAACTGCCATAAACTTGGTTTCCTGTCGAATTTTTGATTTCAGATATTCAAAATTGTGATGCAATGACTGCAAATCAATTTCGAGTACGGTTTCTCTCGTTTTTGACATGATTAGGGTCTTCTGGACTGGTTTTTTTGGGGATTTCGTTGCGTGATTTTTGTGCTTTCATGGCGTTGAAAAAGGCCGCCCGACTCAGCGGTTCATAGGATTGCTTTTCGCCGAGCAAGACCAAATCTTCGTTTTCAGCAAGTCGATAGCTATAGTTCGCCAAATTTCCGGTACGGGTGCAAACTGCGTGAACTTTGGTAACATATTCGGCGGTAGCCATCAGGTCTGGCATCGGGCCGAAAGGGTTGCCTTTAAAGTCCATGTCGAGTCCGGCGACAATCACACGAACGCCTCGATTGGCTAAATCGTTGCAAACCTGCACGATTTCATCATCAAAAAACTGGGCTTCATCTATGCCGACTACATCAACATCGGTTGCCAAAAGCGGAATATTGGCCGCAGCCGGAACGGGGGTTGACCGGATTTGATTGTCATCATGTGACACCACCATGTGTTCGTCATATCGATTGTCAATTGTGGGTTTGAAAATTTCCACTTTTTGCTTTGCAATCTGCGCGCGCTTGAGCCTCCGGATGAGTTCTTCCGTTTTCCCAGAAAACATCGAACCACAGATGACCTCTATCCATCCGAATTGTTCTTTATGATTAACCGTGTTTTCGAGAAACATTTTGTAATTTTAAGGTGCATTTTTACACTAAGCAAATGGGCATCGTGCAACGGAACAAAAATATCAAAAAATAAACGCTTATTTTTACATTAGATTTTAAAAAAAAATAATTCTTGTTTTTCGAGGTAATTTTCTCTTAGATTCTTTTTAATCATTTTATAAAAAATTAACTTTGAAGCGATTAAATTCATTACAATGAAAAAGAAATTAGAAGCCGAATTGGTCAGTTTGGCGCATCAAGTACTACAATTGAGCGGTCGTAACAACTTGGAGCAAATGTATCAGACTTCTCGAAAACTTTATGAGCAATTGGCTTTGTTGCGATTTGTTGAAAACCATTTTGAAGGTCAAAAACCTACATTGACAAAGGAAGAAACAACGGTTTATATGGAAGAATTATTCCAAACGACCAAAGGAAAAGTTGATGATCAAGTCGATACAACTGAGCAAATGAATGAGCTGATGCCGGATCAAAATCCGCATCAGGAAGATTTGATAGAACCGCTGATGGAAACCATCAAGGACATGGTTGCCCAAATGCCTTCTCAAGGACAGCACATCGATGATATGTTTGAAGAGGTTCGCCCTTCCAAATCTGGAGATTTTCTCGCTTTTGACTTCGATGAACTCGCCAAAGATTACAAAAATCTTCCAACCTTTGAAGAAATTGGTGATTCTGCCAAAGTTCAAACAGAAGCCAAACCCAAGTCGGTCAATGACGTTTATAAATCGGGCTTACAAATCGGCTTAAACGACAAAATTGCTTTTATCAAACATCTTTTTGACGGCGAAACTGATAATTACAATCGCGTAATTTCTCAGCTCAACACCCTTGAATCGGAAACTGAGGCTAAGCAATTTATCAACGAAATTGTAAAACCGGACTACAACAATTGGGAACGAAAAGAATTTTATGAAGCTCGGTTGATTGCACTGATTGAAGCGAAATTTAACTGATTTTTAATCCATGAAAATACTCAAAATCGTATATTGGATTTCTACTGTCGTAATTTGTTCGTTCATGTTATTTATTGCGGCCGAGTACTTTTTTAATCATGATAAAACCATCAACTATTTTGTATCTTACGGTTACCCCGTTTACATTATATATCCGTTGGGGATAGCAAAAATAATAGGGGTAGTAACTATTTTATTTTTCAATCAGCTGCGTTCGTTGAAAGAATGGGCTTATGCTGCATTTTTCTTCAACTTTGTGTTGGCATTTTTTGCCCATTTCTTGATATCAGACGGTAGCCATTTGGGTGCTTTTCTTGCTATCATACTGTTATTAATCTCCTATTTCACCGGAAAAAAAGTCAGACCTTAGATGGCAAAACTTTATCTTGTCCCCACGCCCATCGGCAATTTGGAAGACATCACGCTTCGCGCTCTTCGCATCTTGAAAGAAGTCGATTTGATTTTGGCGGAAGACACGCGTACCTCCAAAGTTTTGCTCAATCACTTTGAGATTCAAACGCCTCTTCAAAGCTATCACATGCACAACGAGCATCAGTTGGTGGACAGACTGGTTGAAAAAATTAATGCCGGATTATCGGTTGCCCTGATTTCTGATGCCGGTACGCCGGGCATATCCGATCCGGGGTTTTTGTTGATTCGCGCTTGTGTAGAAGCCCATATAGAAACAGAATGTTTACCGGGCGCTACTGCTTTTGTGCCTGCATTGGTACAATCCGGTTTGCCTTGCGACCGCTTTGTGTTTGAAGGATTTTTACCGGTTAAAAAAGGGCGACAAACCCGCTTGGAAGCACTTAAGAATGAAAACCGAACCATGGTTTTTTACGAATCACCCCATAAATTACTCAAAACACTTTCCGACTTTGTCAATCATTTCGGGGCGGAACGACCTGTTTCCGTTTCGCGGGAAATCAGCAAAAAATTTGAAGAAACCCGACGAGGTACATTAATCGAAGTGCACGAATATTTTCAGCAAAAAGCACCCAAAGGCGAGTTCGTGTTGGTCTTGGCAGGACTTCCGAAGTAAATTTTATTTTTCACCATACATCTTCACCGCCTCCACAAATGCCTTGGCGTGATCCACCGGAACGCTTGGTAAAATTCCGTGTCCGAGATTGACAATATAATTGTCTTTTCCGAAGTCATCAATCATTTGCTTCACCATTTTTTGGATGTCCGGTATCGGAGACAGCAGTCGAGCCGGATCCAAGTTTCCTTGCAATGTTATTTTTCCACCCGATAGATACCGTGCGTTTCGAGGTGAACAAGTCCAATCGACGCCCAAGGCGGAAACCTTGCTTTGTGCCATTTCGTTGAGCGCAAACCAACAACCTTTGGCAAAAACAATCACTTTGGTTTCGTTTGCCAACGCATCGACAATCTGCTTGATGTAATTCCAGGAAAAAGTGGTGTAATCTTCCGGTGACAGCATCCCGCCCCAACTGTCAAATATCTGAACGGCATCAACGCCTGCTTTTACTTTCTCTTTCAAATACAAAATGGTGGTGTCCGTAATTTTTTGCAAAAGCGCATGTGCAGCTTCGGGTTGGGTAAAACAGAAACTCTTGGCTACATCATAACTCTTAGAACCTTTTCCCTCAACGGCGTAACAAAATATTGTCCAAGGTGAACCGGCAAAACCGATGAGCGGCACCTCGTCGTTCAGCATTTCTTTGGTCAGTTTGATGGCATCCAGCACATAACCCAGCGACTCTTGTATATTGGGCACAATGACTTGCTCAACATCTTTGGCAGAACGAATAGGGTTTGGCAGCCAAGGTCCGACATCTTCTTTCATCA
>PHDQ01000229.1 GCA_002841025.1 Bacteroidetes bacterium HGW-Bacteroidetes-13
CAAAAAAAAACCGCCCTCGTGAGGCAGTTTTTTAAGGTGTCAAATTTGATGAATTATTTCACTTCAAATCGCCATTGATGCGAATCGGGAGCGAGGTTGTATTGAATATCGTTCAAATATTTCTTGAATTTCAGTGCGAAAGTATCTTCCAATTCCGGTAGGGCGTACACTTTTCCTTGATAGCCAAATTCATACACCGGACTCACGATAGCAGCCGTACCGGCTCCGAAAATTTCTTTTAGCGAACCATTTTTTTGTGCGTCCAACAACTCGGTCACCGTAATGGGTCTTTCTTCGGCGGCAATGCCGTAGTCTTTCGCCAAGGTTAGGATGCTTTTGCGGGTCACGCCGTCTAAGATTCTGTCGCCGGTTGGCGCGGTGATCAAAGTATCATTGATTCGGAAAAACAAGTTCATGGTGCCGGCTTCTTCCAAATATTCGTGTTTGTCGGCATCCGTCCAGATGATTTGTTGAAAACCTGCTTGGTTGGCCAAGGTTGTGGGATAAAATTGTGCGGCATAGTTTCCGGCCGTTTTGGCGTAACCCACACCGCCGTTGGCAGCGCGTGAGTATTTTTCGGCTATTTGCACCCGCACTTTTCCTGAATAGTAAGATTGCGCAGGGGAGAGCAAAATCATGAATTTATATTTTTTGGAGGGCGATGCAGAAACGCCTTCTTCGGTTGCAATCGCAAACGGGCGGATGTAGAGCGAACTCCCAATTCCTTTCGGAACCCAAGCTTCGTCTAATCTGACCAAGGTCGATAAAGCTTCCAAAAAAAGTGCTTCCGGAAATTCGGGAATCGACATGCGCACGGCAGATTTGTTGAATCGTTGGATGTTTTGATCGGGGCGAAACAACCAAATTTTATTTTGGTCGTCTCTAAATGCTTTCATGCCTTCAAAAATGGCTTGTCCATAATGAAAAACTTTGGCAGAAGGATCTAAACTTATCGGGCCGTAAGGAACAATTTTGGGCGTTTGCCAATGTCCGTCCACAAAATCACATTCAAACATGTGATCGGTAAAAACCTGTCCGAAAACCAAGTTGTCAAAATCGACTTGCGAACGTTTGGAAGTTTGTATTTTTGTGATAGCGATTGAATCTGAAACAGTAGCTTGCATGATGGGATGATTTATGGTACAAATGTAAGTATTTCTTAAAATCAGTCGTTTGCGTTTTTGTAAAATTGACAAAAAATAAAAACTTTACGATATAATTATACATTTTTTCAGTTAATGTTGTGTAAAGCCAATTAATTAGTCAGATTTACGGTAAATGAAAAGAGAAATTATCACTACTGCCGACGGGTCTTCGAGCATTCGAATGCTCGATTGGAACGAAAACTACCACTCCCAACACGGTGCTATTCAGGAAACTTACCATGTTTTTATCCGAAATGGTTTGATACATTGGATGACAACAAATCCGACAAAAAAAGAAATTTCCATACTCGAAATCGGCTTAGGCACAGGATTGAATGCTTTTATAACTTATTTGGAAACCCAAAAAATGGATTTGCAAGTTCAATATGAAGGTGTGGAAGCCTACCCGGTTTCAACTAAAGAAGTAGCGCAATTAAATTATGTTTCCGAGTTAAACGCAGGGCTTTCTGAAGCTGTTTTTTTGAAAATGCATGCGGTTTCTTGGGAAGAAAACCACGTATTGGGAAACCATTTTACACTCAGAAAGAGCATGCTGCGGTTTGAAGAAATTACAAGCATCGATCAATTCGATTTGATTTATTTTGATGCTTTTGGTGCGAATGTGCAAGCCGAACTTTGGACGGAAACCATGTTCAAAAAAATGTATCTCGCGCTGAAAAATTCAGGGATTTTAGTGACTTATGCCGCCAAAGGCAGTGTGCGACGTGCCATGCTCGAAGCCGGTTTTCGAACCGAACGATTGCCCGGGCCGCCGGGGAAGAGAGAAATGCTCAGAGCAACCAAACCATTGTAGTTTTTTATGTTGCGCAACATTATGAAAAACCACCAAAATTTCCGAAATGGCAAACAAATTAAATGATTATGGCAACAGTTGATAAAATTCGTAAAGGATTAATTGACAAGATATTGACAATTAAAAACAAGGATTTTCTTCGAGCTCTCGATAATTTGATTACTTCAAGTACAACGGACACCAATGTGGTGGAACTGACCGTTGAACAAAAGGAAATGCTGAAAATGAGCGAAACGGACATTGAAAATGGTCGATTGATTTCTCAAGAAGCAATGGATAAGCGAAATATAGAATGGCTAAACGGATTTAAGGTGGACTCGGACAGCCGACATTCAATATGTTGGAATACTTGAATATTGGGTTAAACGGAACAAGTCGAACACTTTTTCAAAAAAGTTGATTACAATTGTAGCGGAGCGAACTAAACAAATCGCAAAAACACCTTTCATTTACAAACCGACAGACTTTAAAGATACGAGAGTTGCTTCATTGGGCAATTTCAGTATCTTTTATAAAGTGACCGAACAAGAAACACTAATAACTGCGTTTTGGGACAATCGTCAAGACCCGAAAAAATTATTACGGATTTTAAAGGACAAAAAATAACGTTGCTCAACATCGCGTATGGCTCATTGAAGCCAAAAGCCGGTGAGTTTATACAAAAACCGCAGGTACTGCCGTTTTATAGTTTTTGATTTTGTTTTCAGGTTTACTACCAGAATTTTTAAGGTAAAACCGTTGTACTTGCTCTCGCTAAACTGAAAATTTAAGTACTTTTACATCGCAACGAGCCATACACGCAAAGTGTTAACGCTAATACAAATTTGTCTCCTTCTGTTAACAAAGCCGTATTTTTGCGGAAATGAAAAAGAAAATGAAAGTATTGATAACCGGAGCTACCGGATTGATTGGAAAAGAGTTGGTAAATGTTCTGATGGCGAACGATGTTGATATAAATTACCTGAGTACTTCCAGAGAAAAAATTGTGGAAACCAAAACTTATCACGGTTTTTATTGGAATCCGAAGGAAGGAGCAGTCGATTCAAACTGTTTGGATGGCGTTGATACCATCATCCATCTTGCCGGCGCGACTGTATCCAAAAAATGGACGCAGGCATACAAAGAAGAAATTCTTCAAAGCAGGATACTGTCTGCTCAATTGCTATACAATTTGCTGAAAAACCACCCCAATCACACGGTTAAAAACATCATTTCTGCTTCGGGAATCAGCATTTATCCAAGTGACTTAGCTAAATTATATGAGGAGAAATTTGAAGGTGTTGACAATTCCTTTTTAGGAGAAGTTGTGGAAGAGTGGGAATCGGGCATAGACCATTTCACGTCTTTGGGCATCGAAATTGCAAAAATCAGAATTGGCGTGGTCTTGGCGAAAGAAGGCGGCGCACTTGCACCGATGTCAAAACCTGTCAAAATGGGTGTTGGTGCATCCATTGGTTCCGGAAAACAATGGGTTTCGTGGATACACATCCATGATTTGGCGAATATCTTCCTAAAAATACTGATAGAAAAAAGAGAAGGAATTTACAACGCCGTAGCGCCCAATCCGGTTACCAACAAAGAACTGACCAAAAGCATTGCGAAAGTATTGAAAAAACCCCTTTGGCTCCCGAACGTGCCCGAATTTATGATTAAAATCTTACTGGGTGAAATGAGTACGTTGGTGTTGTCAAGCCAAAAAGTGAGTTGCGGAAAACTGCTTAAGTCTTCCTTTCTGTTTCAATTTAACAATATTGAGGAAGCACTCAATGACCTCTTGCTTGAGCAATCGTGAGGTCTCGATAC
>PHDQ01000015.1 GCA_002841025.1 Bacteroidetes bacterium HGW-Bacteroidetes-13
TGACTTTTTTTCTGTTTGACGGAAGCCAAAGCAAGTGCTTCATTGAACACAGGGTCTTTGCTGTAATTGGCCAATCCTCTGATAATGTCTTTTACAGAAATTTGTAGAATCACGTTGATTCCACCTTTCAGGTCGAGTCCTTTGTTAAGTTCTCTGTCTCTTACTTCGTTGTAAGTAAAATCGGTAAATCCAAGATTGTAAACTTTTTCATTTCCCAACGAATCTAAATATGCTCTTTCTCTTGAGTCGAATTGTTGTTGATAATTTGGAGAATTTGAATCTACATTTTTCGCTGCATAAATTTTCGCGTTGTCTTCAATTCTGTTGGCGATAAACGTGAACGAAAGTTGGTAGATGCTTACCAATCCGAATAAAATCGCAAATAGCCTAATGAGTCCTTTATTTTGCATTTTCTTGTGTTGTTATAGGTATTTTAAAAAACGGACAAATATAGAATTTACATGCTGATTAGACAATTAATTTATCACATTTTATTAAAAAAGGCTATCGTACCCACGATAGCCTTTTTTGAAATATTATTTTTAATGGATTTATTTCAATACTTCATTGAGTGCATCGTTCATTTCACGCACTTTTTCAGCACTTGATTTAAACAAGGCTTTTTCTTTTTCGTCCAAATCCAATTGGATGATTTCTTCTACACCGTTTTTTCCGATGATGACCGGTACGCCAATACAAATATCTTTTTCACCGTATTCTCCATTCAAAAATACAGAGCAAGGGATGATTCTTTTTCTGTCATGAAGAATGCTGTCAACTAAGTAAGCAACAGATGCGCCCGGAGCGTACCAGGCGGAGGTTCCCAACAATTTTGTCAAAGTTGCGCCACCAACCATGGTGTCTGCTGAAACTTTTTCAATTTGTTCGGGCGATAAAAATTTTGAAACCGGTATTCCATTATATGTAGCTAATCTTGTCAAGGGTATCATGGTGGTATCGCCGTGACCGCCGATGACCATACCGTGAATGTCGTTGGCAGGTTTGTCAAGTGCCAAAGAGAGATAGGTTTTGAATCTTGAGCTGTCGAGTGTGCCGCCCATGCCGATGATTTTGTTTTTTGGAAGCCCCAATGATTTATGCGATAAATAAGTCATGGTGTCCATCGGGTTGGAAACAACTACGATGATGGCATTTGGTGAATATTGGAGGATGCTTTCGGCTACGGATTTTACAATTCCGGCGTTGATGCCTATCAATTCTTCGCGTGTCATACCGGGTTTTCTCGGGATACCTGAAGTAATGACGACCACATCGCTGCCTGCAGTTTTTGAATAATCTCCGGTTGTGCCGGTTACTTTTGTGTTGAAACCGGTGGTGGTTGCACATTGCATGATATCCAATGCTTTGCCCTCTGCAAATCCTTCTCGGATGTCGAGAAGTACTACTTCACTGGCAATTTGTCTGTACGAAATTACGTCTGCGCAAGTTGCGCCTACGTTTCCTGCTCCTACGATGGTAACTTTCATTTTTTTGAAATTTTTAATTTGAATTTATTCGGTTTGAAGTCATTTATAAATCGTCGAAAACAAAAGTACAAAAATGGATTGGAACTCGGATTTATAAAAACAGATTTTTAGACGTAAGCTCGCGGAAGTCTTACATTATCTAAAACCAAAATGTATCCCAAGGCTAATTGTTTCATATTCTTGAAAAGTATAATCGGCATTCAAGCCGAAGAAACCAAGTTTGAGTTTAGCCCCAAGCGTTGCTCGTAAACCTGAAATATCATTGTTCACCGTAAATGGATCTGTTAAAACACGTTCTTGGGTAAAAATAGTGGATTCGATGATATACGTTCCTTTCAGGTCTAAGTCTGAATTGCCAGTAACATAGCCCAAACCTCCATAAAAATTGATGATGGGTAGTTTGGTCGAAGCAATTACTTCAAACAACCAGGTTTCTGCATTCAAATCCAATCGTTGATTTTCGCCTCTTAGTGCAACATCACCCGAAAAATCGAATTGAGAATCCAATTGGGTAAAAGCCACCAATCCGGATATGTCCACGGGAATTGCACGTCCGAGTGGCAACCAAGACGTGAGTTCATGTTGAACAGCAAAGCCAATCATCTCGGTTTCGACATCCTCTATATTGGTTTTTGGAAAATAGCGAACTTTAATTTCAGTTGATTTTAACAATCCCAATTCCGCCTGAAGAAACGCGGCCGGTAAAACATCCACACTGTTTGACGACACACCGTTAGGCAACAAAATCTCAATGTCTTGACTCAATCCATTCTCTTCAACACGTGCAATGACAGAAACATGCGGCCTGTTTTCCCCAAATATTGTAGCGACCGATTTCGATTGGCTTCCATCCTCAAAACGAATGTTCTCAAAGTCATTTATATTCAAATCAAAAGACTGATCTGAGTTGTTGACAAAATGTCCGCTGGCTACCAAAGAAATATCAAAGCCCAATGGTTTGTGAACTTTGGCGGTGCTGTACCAGCCGCTGTTCATGCTGTACATCAGGCTTTCGGCTCCAGGCGTGATGTAAGAAGTCGCAAATGTTTTGGCATCGTTGATACCTGAAATCAAGAGTTTTTCGATGTTGTTTTGTGCGGTAATGCTGTTTATGCAAAACAATAAAATGAGGATGGGGGCAGTTTTTTTCATGTTTTTTAATAGCTTGTTTAACGTTTTATATAACTTGTATTTTTCTGTATCATTGTCTTTTTACTATTTTTAATTGAAAAAAAAAATCCCGATAAACGGGATTTCTAAAGTTTTAACCAAATTGATTATGCGTCAATTTTGGCATAAGCTGCATTTTTTTCGATAAATTCTCTTCGCGGCGGTACTTCATCTCCCATCAACATGGAGAATACCCGATCTGCTTCAGACAAACTATCGATGTTGACCATGCGAAGCGTTCTAAACTCTGGATTCATGGTGGTGTCCCAAAGTTGTTCGGCGTTCATTTCACCCAAACCTTTGTATCGTTGAATGGCTGCTCCTTGTCCGTATTCCTGCATCAGTTGTTCACGTTGTTTTTCATTCCATGCGTAGGTTTTTTTGGTGCCTTTTTTGACAAGGTAAAGCGGCGGTGTCGCGATGTACACGTGTCCTTGCTCGATGAGTTCGCGCATATAGCGGAAAAAGAAAGTCAATATCAAAGTAGAGATATGGCTACCATCCACATCCGCGTCACACATGATGACTACTTTGTGATATCTTAATTTTTGCAGGTTCAATGCTTTTGAATCTTCTTCAGTTCCAATGGTTACGCCCAAAGCGGTATAAATGTTTTTAATTTCCTCGTTGTCCAAAACCTTGTGTTGCATGGCTTTTTCAACGTTCAAAATTTTACCTCTCAAGGGAAGAATTGCTTGGAAATTTCTGTCACGACCTTGTTTGGCTGTTCCGCCTGCTGAATCTCCCTCAACGAGGAAAATTTCACATCGTTCTGGATTTTGTTCCGAACAGTCCGAAAGTTTACCCGGAAGTCCCATGCCACCCATGACGGTTTTGCGTTGAACGAGTTCACGTGCTTTGCGAGCTGCATGACGAGCTGTTGCAGCCAAGATAACCTTTTGGACAATGATTCTTGCGTCAGTTGGATTTTCTTCCAAATACATTTCGAGCATTTCCGAAACGGCTTGGCTTACGGCTGAAGTTACTTCTCTGTTGCCCAATTTGGTTTTGGTTTGTCCTTCAAATTGAGGTTCTTGAACTTTCACGGAAATTACGGCTGTCAGTCCTTCGCGAAAGTCATCTCCGGAAATTTCAAATTTGAGTTTATCGAGCATACCGGAAGTTTCGGCATACTTCTTTAAGGTTGTGGTCAAACCTCTTCGGAATCCGGCCAAATGCGTCCCGCCTTCGTGGGTGTTGATGTTGTTGACATACGAATGGAGATTTTCGGTAAACGAAGTGTTGTAAACCATTGCGACTTCTACCGGAATGTCGTTTTTGTCGGTTTCAAGACTGATGATTTTAGCAATCAATGGTTCGCGATTGCCGTCCAAAAATTTGATAAATTCCTTCAATCCTTCTTTAGAGTGGAATAATTCAGTAACGAAATTCCCGTCTTTATCTTTATCTCTTCGGTCGGTAAGTGTAATGCGGATGCCTTTATTCAGATATGCCAATTCGCGCATTCTTCCAGCCAAAGTGTCGTAGCTGAACTCTGTAACTTGTTCAAAAATAGTGTCATCCGGTGTAAAGGTTACTTCCGTCCCGCTTTTTTGAGATTCTCCGATTGACCGGACCGGATAGAGGGCTTTCCCCCTTTCGTATTCTTGTTCCCATATTTTCCCTTCTCTGTAAACGGTCGCTTTTAGGTGTTTTGACAAGGCATTGACACAAGACACTCCCACACCGTGAAGTCCGCCTGAAACTTTATATGAATCTTTGTCAAACTTTCCGCCGGCACCTATTTTAGTCATAACCACTTCGAGCGCAGAGACACCTTCTTTTTTGTGAATACCGACTGGTATCCCACGTCCGTCATCGAACACGGTAATGGAATTATCTTCATTGATGACAACGCCGATATTTGAACAATATCCACCCATGGCTTCATCGATGGAATTGTCAACCACTTCATAGACCAAATGGTGTAACCCGCGCACACCTACGTCGCCAATGTACATGGAAGGGCGCATGCGCACATGCTCCATTCCTTCAAGTGCTTGTATGCTGTCTTCTGAATAATTTTTTTCGTTATTTTCCTTTGGAGATAGGGATTCTTCACTCATGTTTAATCTGACTTTTTTAAGTTTTTTTTCAACCCACAAATATAGCAAAAACTACTTTTTAAAAAACCAATTACCGAAGGGGTGGAGGTTAAGTTATCAACAATTCTTGATGAATTATATTTCACCGCGAATGAAAAAAATATTTTTTTTAAGATTTTTTTATATTTTTAGACTTTCAAATAATTTCTTAATTTAAACTAACGTCTAATGGAAAATCAAAGACCACCAAAAACATGGCTCGTAGAGTCTATCCTTGTCACAATTTTTTGCTGTTTACCTTTTGGTATAGCCGGGATTGTCAATGCTGCAAATGTAGAATCCAGATTCAATGCGGGTGATACAGAAGGCTCATTGCGCGCATCTCAACAAGCAGGTAAATGGACTAAAATCGGCTTTTTTATAGGTATATCAGTTTATCTACTGTATGTTGTACTCATGGTTTTAGGAATTGCAGGAAGTATTGCCGGATTGGGGTCAAATGCATTTTAATAAAAGTTTAAAATATTTTATCCCAATCACTTTATTGGTGATATTTTATAGTTTTTTCAACCCGCGTGAATGGTCATTTTTTCCCAAATGCCCGTTGTATCATTACACCGGATTGAAGTGCTCGGGTTGTGGTTCGCAAAGAGCCATCCACGATATTTTGCATTTGGATTTTGTCAGTGCATTCCACGAGAATGCACTGATTCTTTTTGCCATTCCCTACGCGGCTTTCGGATTTTATTTAGATCAAAAAAAAGTGTTTACCACAAAACAGTTACTGTTGCGGAAAAAATTGTACGGTATTACTGCCATTTGGGTGGTTTTGGTGATTGTAGTTGCCTATGCAATCGCGAGAAACCTCTGATTTTATACCACAACAATTTGAAAATTTGAAAATGATGCGATGTAAAAAAAGAAACATAAAACAAAAAATTTGAAGCCAATTTCACCCATCATTAATTTTGATGATTTCTCGAAACTCGATTTACGAATCGGAACGATTATTCGTGCCGAACATTTTGCAGAAGCTCGCAAACCTGCCATCAAATTGTGGATAGATTTTGGTACTTTGGGGGTAAAAAAATCCAGCGCGCAAATCACCCACCGATACAAACCTGAAAATCTTATCAACCGGCAAGTAATTACCGTGATTAATTTTCCACCTAAGCAAATTGCCAATTTTTTAAGTGAATGTTTGGTGTTGGGAGCTATCAATGTGCAGAATGAAGTAGTTTTGCTCAATCCCGAATTTTCTGTTGTCAAAGGAGGCGAAGTAAAATAGTTAATTCAATTGTGTTTTTTCTTCTTATTTTTATGCAAAATATTCCATCACTATCAAATCGCCATTAACAAGAAGTTTGTGCAGGCAAACACCGATAAATAAAAGGCGATAACCTAACCGCCTGTCGGCAGACAGGTATGACCGCTAAAAAATAAATTTTACATCTATGAAAAAAATATTTGCGCTTTCAGCTGTTTTTATTTGTCTTACTTCTTGCCAAACCCCAAAAGAAAACATTGATTTGCTGGTTGTCAACGCTGATATTTATACGGTTGACAGCACTTTTAGTAAATCAGAAGCATTGGCTGTCCATCAAGGCAAAATTGTCGGTATCGGGAAAAAGGTGGATTTATTAGAAAAATACAATGCCAAAAAGACAATTGATGCCGAGGGGAGAGTTTTGCTTCCTGGATTGATTGATGCGCATGCGCATTTTTATGGTTTAGGCGTGGATCAGCAACAAGCTGACTTGGTGGGTACAAAAAATTTAGAGGAGGTTTTAGCTCGATTGGTTGCTTTTCACAAAGAAAAAAAACCAAGCTTTTTGTTGGGCAGAGGATGGGATCAAAACGATTGGGATGTCAAAGAATTCCCAACCAAAGAAAGTTTAGATAAATTTTTTCCGGATACACCCGTTGCCATCACTCGGATTGATGGACATGCCATACTTGCTAATTCAACTGCTTTGAAGTTGGCAGGAATTACCGGAAAAACAAAAATTTCCGGCGGCGAAGTGATATTGAAAAACGGTGAGCCAACCGGAATTTTGGTCGATGCGCCAATGCGATTGATACAAAAGATCATTCCGGTTTTCTCACGAAAACAGCAAATTCAGGCTTTGCTGGATGCACAAGAAATTTGTTTTCGGAACGGACTGACAACAATTTCCGATGCGGGGCTTGATCGAAATGTAATCGAACTCATTGACAGTCTTCAGCAAACCGGCGATTTGAAAATTAAAATCTACGCGATGGTTAGCAACAACCCGGAGAATTTAGATTATTATCTGAATAAAGGCATCGTGAAAACAGACAGGCTGAACGTGCGTTCCATAAAAGTGTATGCCGATGGCGCACTCGGTTCTCGCGGTGCTTGCTTGCACGAAGCCTATTCTGACCAAGCTGGGCATTTTGGCGCAATGATTACCACCAAAGCCGAACTGACAGCATTAGCCAAAAGAATTGCTGCTTCCAACTATCAGATGAATACGCATGCCATCGGAGATTCTGCCAATACGACTGTTTTGAAAGCTTACGCGGAAGCACTGCAAGATAAACCTGACAGACGTTGGAGAGTCGAACATGCGCAGGTGGTTCGCATACAAGATTTCGATTATTTTTCCGGAAATATCATTCCTTCCATTCAACCCACACACGCCACCAGCGATATGTATTGGGCTGAAGATCGTTTGGGAGCTGATCGTATCAAAGGCGCGTATGCCTTCAAAACATTGCTTCAAAAAAGTGGAATTGTCGCTTTGGGTACGGATTTTCCGGTCGAACAAGTCAATCCGATGCTAACTTTTTATGCAGCAGTTTCGAGACAAGATACCCGTAATTTTCCCGAAAACGGTTTTCAGCCCGCGCAAAAATTGAGTAGGGAAGAGACCTTGAAGGGGATGACTATTTGGGCTGCGTACGCTAATTTTGAAGAAAAGGAGAAAGGAAGTTTGGAAGTCGGTAAATCTGCTGATTTTGTGATTTTAAATCAAAATATTATGACGATTGATGTGCATGAAATACCCAATACGAATGTTGATATTACAATAGTTTCGGGAGAAATTGTCAAAAAATAAATAAAGTATTTACAACATCTATTTTTTAAAGAAAAAATCCGGAAATTGAACCTCAGGTTTCCTTTTTAACAAGTGAATATAAAAAAAGGATTTAAGGAATCCGAACCCATATCCGAAAAATTGAATATTGACAGCTATCACGCTTTTTAGCGCTATTTTAACAGAATGTGTTTTGTACATAGAATCTACAAACAGTATCAAGCTGTAGATCCCAATTAAGCCCAGTAAGAAATAAATTTTCAAAACGAGTAGTATGACTGATACTACAATTCCCAAAAGATAAAACGTCGGAAACCAATACAGCCAAGAGGCATAATCCGGATGCCAGCGGTCAAGAATGGGTCTGACTATACCAAATTTATAAACTTGTTTGTGAAATTTTGACCAAGAAATCCGCCGTTTGTGATAGACGAAAGCATTTTTAATCAATTGCGATTCAAATCCTGCTTTCCATAAGCGCAAAGTCAAATCCGGATCTTCACCGGGATGAATGTTTCCGAAACCACTGGTTGCCTCAAAGGCTTTTTTAGAAATTCCCATGTTGAAACTTCGGGGTTGAAATTTACGCGAGCCATCTTCCGAATTTCGGATTCCGCCGGTCGTAAAAAATGAAGTCATCGCATAGTTGATGGCTTTTTGCAAGTCGGTAAACCGTTCGTCCGCCGTGTCGGGTCCGCCGAAAAAATCGGTATAATGCCTGTTTAAAACCTCGTGTATCTCCTTCAAATAATGAGATGGCAGCAGACAATCACTGTCCAAAATGATAAAGTAATCGCCAGAAGCCCGCGACATTCCATAATTTCTGGAATCACCCGGGCCGGTATTTTTTTTATAAAAATAGTGGAGGTTGAGTTTCGATTGAAAATCAGCTACAACCGCATCCGATTTGATTGTCGAACCATCTTCTACGATGATTACCTCAAACTTTTTGAAGCTTTGTTGGCATAAACTGTCCAACAATTCCCGTATTTCTTCGGGTCGATTGTAAACTGGGACAACAACCGAAAGCGTCATGATTTGAGTTGAGAAAATTATTCTTCGGTAAACGCGCTGATGACTTCCTGACTAACGCCGGTATTAGAAAAACCGCCGTCGTGGAAGAGATTTTGCATGGTCACTTTGCGGGTCAAATCGGAAAACATTGCAACGGTGTAATTGGCACACTCCAAAGCAGTGGCATTGCCCAAAGGTGACATTTTTTCGGCATAGGAGATGAATCCGTCAAAGCCTTTTACACCTTTGCCTGCCGTGGTAGGCGTGGGCGATTGCGAGATGGTATTGACCCGAACTTTTTTGTCTTTCCCAAAGAAGTAACCAAAACTACGCGCGATGGATTCGAGATAGGCTTTGTTGTCTGCCATGTCGTTGTAATCAGGGAAGGTTCGTTGCGCTGCCATGTAAGTCAATGCAACCACGCTTCCCCATTCGTTCATGGCATCGTTTTTATACAAAACTTGCAATACTTTATGAAAAGACAAAGCAGAAATATCCCAACCTTTGGCGGTAAATTCGTAGTTCTCTGCCGTGTAATGACAGCCTTTGCGCACGTTGAGCGACATGCCAATGGAATGTAAGACAAAATCGAGCTTTCCGCCCAAAATTTCTTGTGCTTGTTTGACTAATTTTTCCAGATCTTCCATGCTGGTGGCATCAGCAGGAATCACAGTAGCCTGCGTTTTTTCAGCCAATGCGTTGATGGTGCCCATGCGAAGTGCAATCGGGGCGTTGGTCAAGACAAAGCGTCCACCTTCTTCATAGACACGCTCGGCTGTTTTCCAAGCAATGGAGTTTTCGTCCAATGCGCCAAAAATGATTCCTCTTTTTCCTTTTAAAAGTTGATACGACATGATGTTTTTTTTGCGTTTTTGTGATGTGCCAAAGATATTTAAAAAATAATAATATGGAAGTCTCTGTGGATAATTTAGCAGACTGCCTTTTTTTATGCTTTGGTTGGGTTTTTAGGCATAATAGTTTCAGAAACCTACATGAAATTCAATAAGCGTAAATTATGTGATTTTACTTTTTTATGTCTATTGAAATCAAATGTTTGCCAAGCCATTTCCGTACCGGTTCGTCATATAATTTCAGATAAGCGTAGGATAGTACAATACAAACAAACAAAACGAGCAGCCCGACCGGCCAAGCTTCATCCAAGGGAATGTCGTTGTCTCGCACCCAGGCAATATAAATGTAAATCAATGGATAGTGCGTGATGTACAACGGATAGGAAATGTCGCCCAAAAACTTGCACAACTTCAATGCGAATTTTTGTTTTACTTCGCCGCTTGCACCGAGATAGACAATCAGTGGAAAAAGGAAGATGATACTCAAAGCGTCATACAAACCATTCATCCAAAGGTGTTCACTGCCACCGATTCGAGGCATCGAGAGTACAATCAAAATCAATACGCTGCACAACAAAAACGCGTTTTTGATGCGTGTAGGCTTCATCAAGCGCGACAATAAAAGCCCTGCGAAAAACGGATATATCAATCGGGTAAATCCGATGCGGAGTTGTGTAGCTTCCAACGACCAACCGCCTATGACGTCACCTTCCGAGCCGGTTACGGCCAAGTGTAGCAAAAAAGCAGCCGCGATGACGACCAAAACGCCCAATACTTTATTTGAGAATTTCCGGATAAAGAGTGCGTATAAAATGTTGGCAATGTATTCAAAAAAAAGCGTCCATGCCGGTCCGTTGAGCGGGTGCATTTCGTTCCAGCCTCTGATGTCCATGGATTTGGGTACGGGTATCAGCGTATAACCAATCAGCATAACCAGCAACATCTTCCAGGAAGGAACATCCGCGATGCGTTGCCATTCCTGACCGGCTTGAAAATAAAAGCAAATGGCTCCCACGGTCATTCCCATGACAATCATCGGATGCAGTCGGATTAAACGCCGCTTGAAAAAATTTTGCAAACTCATTTTGTTCCAACGGTCGTCGTAGGCATAACCAATCACAAACCCTGATAGCACAAAGAAGAAATCTACTGCAAGATAGCCGTGATTTAAAATCAAATCCAGATGGCTGGTCGCATGGGCTTCAAAGAGGTGAAATGCAACCACCCAAACGGCGGCAACGCCTCTCAGTCCGTCTAAAATGAGATAATGCGGTTTGGCTTGCAACGAATTTGGGTGCATGGTTTTACAAAAAGAGTAGTTTTTCTTTTTACTTGTTGTGCCTAAAAATCAAGACTATTAGACTTACCCAAATGTATACAAAAAGGGATTCCTTTTTTTGAAGTTTAAACTTCTTTTAATGGAATTTTACTTTGGACAAATGTCTTTATCCAAATAGTCAGGAATACCATCTCCGTCACAATCTGGAAAAGTGATGGTTCCATCCGGATTGATAATTATTTCGTTGAAGGTTAGTATTAAGTCACCATCGTCGTTGGTGTCGAGATAGTTTGGAAAACGATCTCCATCGGTGTCGTCATCGCTTGGATTTTGGTTGTTATTCAAATCTTCCATCCAAGAAGGTATTCCATCCAAATCATGATCAGCTTCTAAGGAAGCGAATAACTTTATTCTAAAAACTAATGGAGAATTTGCAGGGACGTTTGGTTGTGGAATATTTGCAAAACCCATGCCTGAGGGGAAAAAAACGGCTCCAACACCGAAATTAGTAAAAGTCGAAGTTCCGTCCGAATTGAGAGAAGAACTTTCGGCAGATTTAAACTCCAACATAGCCTGTCGAAAACCGTCAACAACCGTTCCCAAATCAAACCAAATTGGGTTTACTGATGAGTCAAAAACAATGTTGTTCAACAAACTTCCTCTAAAATTGACCAGCGTTGAATCTATAAAATGTGGTCTATTGCCAAAACCCTCGTTGATTTTTAAGATATAGTAATTAAATGTTACATCATCAATTACAAATGATTTCTTTTCTACTTGATTGAAAAGAGGGGTTTGCGTTGAGTTTTCCCCGGCGATCGTATCAAAAATAATATCAAAATTGAAATTGGGTGCAGGATTTTGAAAATCAGCAGCATTGTAGAAATGAGTTTGTAAATAATCAACAATGAGCACATCATCAATTAAAGTTTGGACAGCTTGGTCAATAGGATCAACAGGGGTTGGTGTCAAATCATTGTTACTTTTACTACAACTCCAAACGGTTATAAACAGCGTTAAAACGAGAAGGAACTTTTTAAATAGACTGCTAATTTTCATAAATGCTCAATTTTTGCGCAAGTTACAATTTTCTGATATCTTTGGTTAAAATTTTTTTGCATGCGGGTTGATAAGTTTTTGTGGTGTATCCGGCTTTTTAAAACGAGAAGTATGGCTACAGAGGCTTGCACCAAAGGTCAAGTCAAAATAAATGATGCAGTTGTCAAACCTTCCAAAGAAATAATTCCGACGGATTTTATTTCCGTACGCAAAGATCAGATTTTCAGACGATATAAGGTCAATGATGTTCCCGCTACTAGAGTTGGAGCAGCTTTGGTCGGGCTTTATGTAACAGACATGACACCTCCGGAAGATATTGAAAAGATGAAACTTATTCGACAAACCGCTTCCTATTACCGCAACTTAGGAACCGGCAGACCTACCAAAAAAGACAGACGTTCACTGGATGACTTCAATGAAGATTTAATTGACAATGATGAATTTGAATCGTGATTTTTGGGAAAATCGATACGCAACTTCTCAAACCGGTTGGGATATTGGTGCGGTTTCTACGCCAATAAAATCCTATATCGATCAACTTGAAAATATAAACTTGACTATTTTGATACCGGGAGCAGGAAACGCCTATGAGGCTGAATACTTGTTTAAAAATGGTTTTAAATCGGTTACTGTCATAGATATCGCAGTCAAACCGCTTCAAAATTTAAAGGTAAGGGTAACTGAATTTCCTAAAAATCAATTAATTCAAACCGATTTTTTTGATTTTAAAGGTCATTTTGATTTAATAATCGAACAAACATTTTTTTGCGCCTTGCATCCAAGTCTTCGCGAAAAATATGTGCTGAAAATGAATCAATTACTCAAGTCGAAAGGAAAATTAATCGGGCTGTTGTTTGATTTTAAACTTACCGAAGACGGCCCGCCTTTCGGAGGTTCATTCGATGAATATCAATCCCTCTTTGAACCCTATTTTACGGTAAAAAAAATGGAGCGTTGTCATAATTCCATTCCGCCACGTCAGGATAATGAACTGTTTTTTATCTTTGAAAAAAAATGAATATGTCGCCCATCACCAAAACCATCATCTTAGATTCCGTCACCCTTCGTCATAAAATCAGACGAATTGCTTTTCAAATTTATGAATCGAACATAGACGAACCAGAAATTGTCATTGCCGGTATCGAAAAAAATGGTTTTGTCTTTGCTGAACGATTGGTGGTTCAGTTGAAAGAAATTTCACCACTTAAGATTGTACTTTGCAAAGTCAAAGTGGATAAAAAAAATCCTTTAAACCCAATTCAGACCTCGATTTCTCCGGATGAATATCAGAATAAATCTTTGGTTTTGGTCGATGATGTACTCAACTCCGGCACAACTTTGATGTATGCAGTCAAGCACTTTCTTGAGGTGCCGCTCAAACAATTCAAAACTTCGGTACTCATCAATCGCAACCACAAAAAATTTCCAGTAAAAGCAGATTTCAAGGGCGTTTCACTCTCTACATCTTTGCAAGAGCACGTGGAGGTTGACTTCCAAAACGAGATAGTTTATTTGGAGTAGATTTATTTTATAGACATGATTAAAGTCATGTTTCAGTTAAGTGTAATGTTGTCAATTTGTTATAACCTTAAATTACAACAATATGAAACTTAAAAAACTACTTCTCATTGGCTTGATGTTTAGCATCTCAACACTCTTACAAGCTCAAACAGATGGGACTTTGACTTTTACATTCAATCAACCTCCTCCGGGTGGATCTAACAACAACGTCTTAGCGGTTTGGATTGAAAACAGCACCGGTACTTTTATTAAAACAAAAATGCGTTTCGTGGGTGGAGGGACTTCAGACCATTTACCTGTATTCGCAGTAAAGGCCGGAGGAACCATTTCAAATGCACTTTCAACAAGTGTCAACGTTACTGACGCAACAACAGGCGCAACTCGTAAATCTGCAACTGTTCCTACTGCTTGGGGCTTCAAGACCGTAGTTTGGGATGGGAAAAATGTCGCCGGATCTGTAAATGGAACGACTGTTCCTGATGGCGATTATACCGTTTTTGTTGAAAGTTCATGGGTTGATGGCGATCCGAATATGCACGATGAATTAATTGGATTTACGTTTACAAAAGGGCCTAACCCTCAAACAATCACACCTACAGGAGACATTTTTATTAATACGGTTACACTTGATTGGGCTCCCGTTTCACTAGGGCTTGACGATAATGTTTTGGCTAAACAGAAAATTCTTGTTTACCCTAATCCAAGCAATGGTGTTTTCAATATTGATTTTAAAAATACATCCGCGAACAATATTGAAGTTGTAAATATTTTGGGTCAAATAGTTTACTTTGAAAATTACATTACAACAAATGTAGAGTCTTTAAAAGTCCTTGACCTTTCAAGCAATGCAAACGGTATTTATATATTAAAAGTAACAAATGAAAACGGTGCTTCAAGTCACAAATTAGTTATAGAAAAATAGTTAAATTCATAAAAATAAATGTAAATAACATCCGTCATTTAGCGGGTGTTATTTTATTTATCTATTTCAGTAATGATAGATTTTAATTCTGGAGTTTCATATACTTTATAATTTCCCTTATCGTCAGAGTAGATCAAATATGCTTGCAATTCGGGATGATTTTCTAAAAAAACTTTAGATTTTTCCAGGCCCATTACCAATATACCTGTTGCAGTAGCATCGGAAGTGATGCATTCTTTGGAAAATACAGTAGCACTTAGTAAATTATTTTTGGTGGGATATCCTGTTTTTGGGTCGATATGATGCGCATATTTAATTCCGTTTTCAATAATAAACCGACGGTAATCCCCTGAAGTGGCAACTCCAATATTTTCAAGTTTGACCATTGCTTTTATCGGGTTTTCTGTGCCCTTATTATCAATTGGCTCTTCAATCCCGATGACCCAATTTTCTCCATTTGATTTTACTCCTTTTGCATAAACTTCACCACCAATTTCTACCAGATAAGAGTTGACTCCTTGTTTATTTAAAAATGCAGAAACGATATCGACAGAATATCCTTGCGCAAAAGCATTAAAATCTAAAGACACCCTCGGGTCTTTTTTAACAATCTTATTATTCTTTAATTTAATCTTTTCAAAACCAACAAATTCAAGGATGCTATCTATTTTGTTTTGTTCTATATTTAGTTTTTTCCCTGGGCCAAACCCCCAAGCATTTACCAATGGATAGACAGTTGGGTCAAATGCACCTTTCGTGTTTTTCCATATCTCTTTAGCCTTATTAAAACATGTGATAAAGTAGTTGTCAACAATTACATCTTTATCATTCGAATTGACTCTGGAAATAATCGAATTCGGAATATAGGTAGATAAAGACAAGTCGAAATCTTTTAAAATTTGCTCAATTTCAAATTTAAAGTCCCTATTTTGTTCGTCAAAATAAGCAATGTGATAAGTTGTCCCTTGCGCATCGCCTTCAATTTTTAAAGGTCTTTTTTGGGAAAAATTAAGCAGAGGCATTAATAATATACAAACTAAACATGTGATTTTTTTCATTTTTTCATATTTTGATAGTTTGTGTAAAATTACAATGAACCAGCAAACGCTATTGGTTTAATTTAATTCGTATGCGAAGTGTAAAATTGGGCTATTTTGCCTTATCAACCACGATTCGTTTGTCCCGATTGACCAATTCCCAAGCGGTGTAGAAAACCAAACGCGCGCGTTTTTCCAACAAATCGTATCGAATCTTATCAGGGGTGTCACCCGGACGGTGATAATCTTCGTGCGTGCCATTGAAATAAAAAATAATCGGAACATTGTGTTTGGCAAAATTGTAATGATCGGATCGGTAGTAAAATTGGTTGGGGTCGTTTTCGTCGTTATAGGTATAGTCTAAATCGAGGTTGACATATTTTTTGTTGACTTCCTCCGAAAGCTTGTGGAGTTCCGTACTCAGTTTATCGGCACCAATCAAATAGACATAATTGTCGCTTCCTGTTCTTTTCGGGTCGGTGCGGCCAATCATATCTATATTCAAATCAGCAACCGTATTTTCCAAAGGGAAAACGGGGTTTTCGCTGTAATATTCCGAGCCCAACAAGCCTTTTTCTTCTCCGGTCACATTTAAAAAAACGATGGATCTTCTCGGTCCGTGTCCTTCTTTTTTTGCTTGTGCAAATGCTTGCGCAATTTCTAAAACGGATACGGTTCCCGAACCGTCATCGTCTGCACCGTTGTTGATTTGACCGTCCGGCGAAATGCCGATGTGGTCTAAATGCGAAGATACCACCACATATTCGTTCGGAAACTCCGAACCTTCAATGTATGCGACTACATTTTCAGACATGAGCAATCCGCCATCATTTCTCAATTGAACATCAATAACTTTTTTCAAATCAATACTTTCTGTGGCTGTTAAAATATCGGAGTAAATATTTTTGGCTGTGTTTTCATTCAAATACCAATTGAAAAAATCAGATACATTTCCTGATAAACTGATGCTTCCGCGTCCGGATTCAGCCAATTTTTGAGAATAAACAAATCGACTCGACATTCTAGCGAACATATTAACATCCAAAACCAAGATTCCCAATGCGCCTTTTGCTTGCGCTGTTTGTACTCTTGCTGAATTGGCAGGGCGAAAATTTGACCATTCCGATGGCTCTTTTGTACCTGTTATCACATAGGTTCCATCTTCATTTTTAGGCTCTCCGGCACGAACCAAAACTATTTTCCCTTTGACATCAAGCGTTTTATAATCGGAATACTGTTCACTGTCGATGCCGTAACCTGCGAAAACAATTGGTACCTGACTCAAATCTACATCCGAAGAAATTCCGGCGGGAACGAAATCTTCTCCTACTTTGAATGTTTGACGGTTATAGGTTATCGATGCTTTCGGCGGTTTGTTCATCACCAAAGGAACCGGTTGGTAATAATTTTCTAAAGTCGCCGGATGTGGAATGCCAAAACTTTTATAATGTTTGCTCAAATATTCGATTGCTTTTTTCTGACCGCGCATGCCAGTTTCTCGTCCTTCAAATGAATCAGAAGCGTAAACATAAAGATGTTGCTTTAAGTCTTGAGCTGTGATGGTCTGCGCATAATCAACAACTGTTTTTTTTTCGGGAGGCGTTTGATTTGTGTTTTCTGAAATTTTAGGTGAAGACGAGGACATCAAAAGTCCAATAAATGTATAAGTGAGAATTTTTCGCATTGTTAATTTTTAATTAGATGTTTCAAAAATAGTTAAAAAACAATAGTAGGGTGATTTTGAATTCTTAATTTTTTTATAAAGATATTCGCAAGAGAATTTTAGTTGAAATAAATTTGAATGATAAACGATATATATAAAACATTGTAAGATGAAAATTTTTAAAATCGTCGGGTTGTTTTTGGTTTTTTGTTTGCAAACCAGTTTTGTTTTTTCTCAGAAAATCAATCAATTGGATGAAAACGGAAAACGTCACGGCTTATGGAAAAAAAACTATGACAAGACGAGTTTAATTCGATATCGTGGACAATTCAACCATGGGAATGAAACGGGATTGTTTGAATATTTCGATAAAATCACCCAAAAACACCCATACGCAACCAAACTATTTGACGAACAAACCGGCATAGCCGAAACCAAGTTTTTCTTGCCTGAAAATGGTGCTTTGGTCAGTCAGGGCAAGATGAAAGACACCCTCAAAATAGGGGAGTGGATTTATTTTCACAAAAATTCCAAAGACACCATGATGGTTGAATTTTACCAAAATGGGCTTCTCGAAGGTGAGAAAAAAATTTTCTATCCGAAAGGTATCATCGCCGAAATTTCACTTTACAAAAATGGCAAACAAGAAGGTCTCACCCAAACTTTTGAAGAATCGGGAGCCTTGCTTTCTGAAATTGAATACCAAAACGATCGTATGCACGGAAAAGCAGTGTATTACGAAAACGGAAAAATTATTGTAGAAGGAAATAACCGCGAAGGAAACAAAGTAGGCGAGTGGCGATATTATGAAAACGGTGAACTGAAACGAACCAAAAAGTATTAGCAAGTACAATAACAGCCTCGATAAGCCCCAATTTTGAATAGTTGTCCGTAAATTTGCAAAAAAAAAGTTGTGAAAAAAGTGATAGTCGGACTTTCCGGTGGTGTTGATTCGAGTGTGGCAGCCTATTTGCTCAAAGCGGAAGGCTATGAGGTCATCGGCTTGTTTATGAAAAATTGGCATGACGATTCTGTTACCATTTCAGACGAATGTCCGTGGCTCGAAGACAGCAACGATGCGCTTTTGGTTGCCGAAAAACTTGGAATTCCCTATCAAACGGTTGACTTAAGTGAAGAATACAAAACCCGTATCGTCGATTATATGTTTGCCGAATACAAATCAGGGCGAACGCCAAACCCAGACGTGTTGTGCAACCGCGAAATCAAGTTTGATGTTTTTCTGAAAATAGCTTTGAGCCTCGGCGCAGATTTTGTCGCCACTGGTCATTATTGCCAAAAAGAAACCATCCTAAAAAACGGTGTGGAAACCCATCGCTTGCTGGCAGGAAAAGACAACAATAAAGACCAATCTTACTTTTTGTGCCAACTATCGCAAGAACAACTTTCCAAGACACTCTTTCCCATCGGTCATTTGACAAAACCCGAAGTCAGAAAAATCGCGTTTGAACAAAAATTGGTCACTGCCGAAAAGAAAGATTCGCAGGGACTTTGCTTTGTTGGTAAAGTGCATTTGCCGGATTTTCTGCAACAAAAATTGAAACCCAAAGAAGGAAACATCATTGAAATTTCAACGCATCATCCGATGTATCATTCCGCTGTCCCCATTTTTTCTGATGAATTGGAAAGACTGGTTTTCAGCGCGCAAAAACGAGTTTACAAACCCACGGACGGACACGTTGTCGGCAAGCACAGTGGCGCACATTTTTACACCATCGGTCAGCGAAAAGGGTTGAACGTGGGTGGGAAAGTCGAACCCTTATTTGTCATCGATACAGATGTTTTTGAAAATGTCATCTATGTCGGACAGGGCAAATCGCATCCGGGCTTGTTCAAAAAAACCATTTTTATTTCAGATGCTGATACACATTGGGTTCGCCCCGATTTGAAAATAGAACCCGGTCAACAACTGACTGTTCGTGCTCGTATCCGTTACCGTCAACCGCTCCAAAATGCAGTTTTAATTCAAACAAAAGAAGGAATTTACATCGACTTCGAACAAGCACAATCTGCCGTCACGCCCGGACAGTTTGCTGCTTGGTATCTCGACGAAGAATTGATTGGTTCCGGTGTGATTTCTTGATTGTTTTTTGTAGATTTGGTTCATGCAAAAACAATTACACTTAATCATTTTTCTTGCAACCTTCTGTTTTGCCCAAGCGCAAGAGCATGCGCGCATCTTTTTTACGGACAAGGCGGATGTTGCCAATTCGATTGCCAATCCGGAAACCATACTCACGCCAAAAGCCGTTGCCCGCAAACAAAAATTTTCCGTTCCTATTGATGAAACCGATGTTCCGGTCAACGAAAATTACCTTGCAACCTTAAAATCCCAACCCGGAATCACCGTCAAAGCCAAATCGAAATGGTTTAATATGGCGCATGTGGTTGGAAATAAGTTTGATATACAAGCGTTGTCAAGCCTTCCGTTCGTCAGCAAAATAGTATTTGCCGACCGAACACTGAATCCACCGCCGAAAACCCAACAACCCAACAAGTTTCAAGATAAAAGTGCGGCATTGGTTAATTTTAATTACGGAACATCAGCCAATCAAGTTCAAATGTTGAATGTACATTTGCTTCATCAACAAGATTTTACAGGTGAAGGCGTGACGATAGGCGTGATGGACGGAGGTTTTCCGGGTGTCGGTACTTTAGCCGCTTTCGACCGCATGTGGACTGCCGGAAAATTGCTTGGCGGATACGATTTTGTCAGCAGAAATCCGGACTTTTTGGCTTTTACTGGAGATCAGCACGGAACCAATGTATTGTCAACCATGGCCGCTTTTGTCGATGGTCAACTGATTGGTACCGCGCCGGATGCGTTCTATTATCTTTTTCGAACAGAAGATGTGGCATCAGAAACGCCGGTAGAAGAATCGTATTGGGTAGAAGCAGCCGAACGCGCAGACAGTTTGGGCGTTGATGTGCTCAATACATCCTTGGGATACAGCATCTTTGACGACTCGAGATTCAATTATTCAACCACCGACATGAATGGGCAAACAGCTTTTATCACACAAGGAGCTGATATTGCTTTTGACAAAGGAATGATTGTCGTGAATGCTGCCGGGAATTCGGGCAACGATTCATCTTGGCGTATTGTCACCGCACCCGCCGATGGATTTAAGGTTTTGGCAGTTGGTGCAGTCGATGCATCGGGCAATGTGGCTTCGTTCAGTTCACGAGGTACAAGTGCAGACGGACGCATCAAGCCGGACGTGGTTGCAAAAGGAAAAGGAGCGTTGGTTGTGAACATTTCTAATGCGGTGGTTGCGATTGATGGAACTTCGTTTTCATCCCCGATTATGGCCGGAAGCGTGGCGAGTTTGTGGCAAGCTTTCCCGAATAAATCCAACATCGAAATTGTCAACATCATCAAAGAATCTTCCTCCATTTTTAGTTCACCCAACAATGATTTGGGTTTTGGTATTCCCGATTTTTCAGCGGCTTTAAATGCGCTTTCGTTGGCGGATTTTAGTCCCGTTCAAATAAAGATTTTCCCCAATCCTGTCCAACGCTTTTTAACCCTCCGTGTTGATGGGAATTTTCCAAA
This sequence comes from Bacteroidetes bacterium HGW-Bacteroidetes-13, assembly GCA_002841025.1. GTDB lineage: Bacteria > Bacteroidota > Bacteroidia > Flavobacteriales > Flavobacteriaceae > UM-FILTER-40-17. The sequence continues at coordinate 20,685 of PHDQ01000015.1, forward strand.
AATGGTATTTCAGATATTCGATTTGTTGGGAAGAAATGTAAAATCATTTGTATTGACGGAAAACATTTCAAACATTGACATGACTGATTTGACTTCAGGAATCTATTTGGGAAGAATTCAATCGGATTTTTCAAAAACTTTTAAAATCATCAAGCAATAGATGAATCGAATTTGTAAACTTTTTGAGATTCAATATCCTATTATTCAAGCCGGCATGGTTTGGGCAAGCGGTTGGCGATTGGCTTCCGCCGTGAGCAACGCCGGTGGTTTGGGTCTGATTGGTGCCGGGTCGATGCATCCGGAAGTACTTCGCGAACACCTTCAAAAATGCAAAAAAGCAACTCAAAAACCATTTGGTGTCAACGTTCCCATGCTTTATCCCGATTTGGAAAAAATCATGCAAATCATCGTGGATGAAGGCGTTAAGATTGTCTTTACATCAGCCGGAAACCCCAAAACTTGGACACCGTTTTTAAAAGAAAAAGGCATCACAGTCGTGCATGTGGTGAGCAGCGTCAAATTTGCTTTGAAATCGCAAGAAGCAGGTGTGGACGCAGTCGTCGCCGAAGGTTTTGAAGCAGGCGGACACAACGGGAGGGAAGAAACAACCACGTTTACACTCATCCCGATGGTCAAAGAAAAAATCGACATTCCTCTGATTGCCGCCGGAGGAATCGCGAGCGGTCGCGGCATGTTGGCAGCGATGGTATTGGGCGCAGACGGTGTTCAAGTAGGCAGTCGGTTTGTGGCAAGTGAAGAAGCATCTTCGCATCCGAATTTTAAACAGCAAGTAGTGGACGCGCAAGAAGGCGACACCGTTTTGACGCTGAAGGAAATAACACCGGTTCGGTTGTTGAAAAACAAATTTTACAAGGATGTACAATCGTTATATGCCAAATCGCCAAAAGTAGAAGAACTCCAATCTTTATTGGGTAGAGGTAGAGCCAAAAAAGGCATGTTTGAGGGCGATTTGGAAGAAGGCGAACTCGAAATCGGACAAATAGCCGGACTCATTCACGACATCAAGCCCGCTGCGAAAATTGTGGATGATATGATGCAGGAATATGAAAGAGCAAGAGGAGAGATGTTGAATTTAACCTGAAAAAATATTTATAAATTAAACCTTAAACATGAAAAACAAACTAATCACCCTACTTTTTTGCGGTTTTGCTTCGGTTTTATTTTCGCAAACCAAAAAACCGATTACCCACAACGATTATGATTTGTGGAAATCCATTTCCGATGTGAAGGTTTCCAAAACAGGAAAGCTTATTGTCTATGAGGTCAAAACCGCAACAGATCGGGGAGATGGATATTTGACAATATACGATGCCAAAACAGCGAAAGAAAAAACTTTTAAAAACGGATATAAAGCACAGATTAGTCCGGATGAAAAGTTTGTTTATTTTCAACGAAAACCAAACTACGAAACCCAACGACTTGAAAGAAAAAAAGAGGTAAAAACACCGAAAAAGGAAAAAGATGCTTTTTTCGTGTTTGATGTTTCCAAACAAATATTAATCGATTCAATTTTTGGCGTTAAGAATTATGGTATTCCAAAAAAATACGGAAATTGGGTTGCGATTCAGAAAGCTAAAGATGAAAAAAGTAAAGAAAAACCTAAAGACACGACGGTTGTAATAAAGAAAAAATGGAATGAAGAAGGTGATTATCTTTTGGTTTACAATGTTTCCAATCGTGTTTCGGATACGGTCTTTTTGATAGATCAATACGTGTTTGCAGAAGAGAATCCGGTGAT
>PHDQ01000016.1 GCA_002841025.1 Bacteroidetes bacterium HGW-Bacteroidetes-13
GGAACACATTCGATGGTTTTCGATGGGCGGCTCGGCACAACTGCATCTTATACAAGATAAAAACCAGGAAATTTCCCACGTAAAAGGTTTTCATTTTGCAATGAACACAGCTGATTTGGATGGATTTATCAAGGAACTGAAAGCCCAAAATATCTATTTCGAAAACTGGCAAGGTGTGGCAGGCACAACCAACTTGCGCCCTGACAATGTCCGTCAAGTGTATCTGCAAGATCCGGACGGGTATTGGATAGAAGTCAACGGGAAATAAAATTTAGACTCAGACCCGACAGGTTTTGAAAACCTGTAAGGGCTAAAATATAATCTAACTACCATGCCCAGCATATTCACCAAAATAGTCAACGGAGAAATTCCGTGTTATAAAATAGCCGAAGACGATCGTTTTATGGCTTTTTTAGATGTCTTTCCGACCGCGAAAGGACACACCATTTGCATCCCCAAACAAGAAACCGACAAATTGTTTGATTTGGATGAAAAGACCTATGCCGATTTGCTTTTGTTCAGCCGTAAAGTCGCTATTGCACTCGAAAAAGCAGTTCCCTGCAAAAGAGTAGGTATGGCAGTCATTGGGCTTGAAGTGCCGCACGTTCACGTTCACTTGATTCCACTCAACAGCATTGCCGATATGAATTTTACCGATAAAAAGTCGTTCCCTGAAGAGGTGTATGAGGCTGTCGCAAAATCAATTCGAAATGAGTTAATCAAGTAGTATCGACACCCTGAATTAAAAGTTGACTGTCAAAATTGACTCCTTTGCCTAGATCAATTCACCGTATCTTTTTTCTTCTTTTTCCCACCAAAAAGATTGTTCAAAATGCTTTTGGCAGCTTCTTCAGCCGGTTTTTTTGTGGCTGTACTGTCTTTTTTGATGCTGTCGTTTGCTTGTTTGCTGCCACCCAACAAATTGCTCAACGCATCCGTACCCTGATTGACCAGTTTTTGCTTTTGGTTGTTGACCAATTGGTTTGTCAGATTCGCAATGGCGCTTTGCATGTCTGTGTTCACTGACGGATTGTCAAAACTACCACCGATTGTTGCGGTGACCGGAACGGTCATGTTTTTGGCATCGCCACCGCTGAGGTTTGCCAACAAACCACTTGCCTGACTGCCGAAATATTTTGCCGGCACGTTGAACGTCGCTTTGTAATTCATTTTCTTGTCGAAACCGTGTGTGCCCGACACGTCAATGGCGATGTCCTGATACTTGATTTGAAACGGTTTTACGGTTACCATTCCGTCTTTAAAGTCGAGATGCGCTTTTAAGTCATTCAAATTGAGTTTACTGAAATCCAAAAAGTTAAGGGATGATGAAAGTGAAGACATCAACGCGGTTTTCTCCGGACTCATTTTTGCGTTGAGCAGGCTTGCCAGTAAATTTCCGGTAAGTGAGTTCAAATCGGGGGCAAAATCTTTGTCGAGTTTCCCGGATAAATCAATCGACGAATTGAGCCTTCCGGTCAATGCTGCTGCCAATGGTGTCAGACTTTGAAACAATTCCAATCCTTTGAAGGCTTGTGGAATATCGAATTCTTGCACATTGAGTTTCATGTTGAAATCGGGCGTTTCGTTTTGCGTAGAAACATCGCCTACCAAGCCCAATTTCCCGCCAAAAATGTCGGAAGTTACATTGTCAAAAGTGATTTTTTGATCCTTGATGATTGCTTTTCCCTTTACATTTTTAAGCACCAAATTGTCATATAAAACCTGGTTGGCATTTACGTTTACCACAGCGTTGATTTGTTTGGGGATTTTGAAACCTTCTTCGGCAGTTTTACCATCCTCCGAATTTTTATCCGCTGATTTTTTTGTTTCGGTCGATGTTGCGGCCTCTTCGGTCATGAAATCGCTGACCGCAAAAGATTTTGAACTCAAATCAAAAGTTCCTTTGAGTTCGGTGTCCGCAAACAAAAATCCAAAAAAGTTATCCAAATTTCCGGAAGCTTTGATGTCGCTTTTTCCCGAAGTTGCATCAAATTGTGTGAGTTGAATGCGCCCGGGATTGAACACGATATTGGCTTGCGAGATTTTGATTGGATTTGGAAATGCATCCGATTGATAGACAAAATCTGAGATTGAAAAATCGCCGTTGGATTCAATACGCTGATATTCGTTCTTTTCAATGGCATTTTTATCAAAAGTAGCCTTCAAGTTTGCTTTTACAATTCCTTGTAATGGTGTTTCCATGGTAATCGGATAAGCTTGCGAAACTTTCGATAAATCTATTTTGCCATCGATGTGTGTTTTTACCGCCATGTTTTCGGCCAAATTGGAAAAACGGGCATTGGCTCTGAAAACATCTTGATCGATTCGAAAACAAAGTGTGTCCAATTTGATGTAGGTGTCTTCGACCAATCCGGTTTCGTTTTTGATATCCATTTTGATGTAAATATCTTCCACTTTTTTGGGCAAGTCTGGATATTTGAAGGCTGCTTTTTCAGAAGCAATCCGAATGTCTAATTGCGGTATGTGGGTGTCGTCTGAAACGCCTTTGATGATTCCCTGCACAACAAAATCGCCCTGAGTCTCCACATTTTCGATATTTTTGGCATATTCTTCGGGAATGATTGCCAAGAAATTTTTAAACGATGAAGAGGGTGTTTTGAAACTGAGGTCGATGTTTTGTCCTTCGTCTGTCAATTGCACAAAACCGTCAAAAACCAATGGCAATTGATTGATTAAAGCTTTGTTGTCCTTAAAGGTGTATTTCTGGATTTCCATATCGATGCCCAAATCGGCATCGAGGGTAACTTTGGCATTGTTAAAGTAATTGGTGCCACCAAATTCGAACGAAATCAAACTTTGGGTTTTCGTTTTCAAAAGTGAATTGGCAGCAGACAAATTGCCGCTTCCGGAATGTTGAAAATCATCCAATCGCAAATACATTTTCGCGCTGTCATCCAAGTAGTTGATGCGCGAGTTGGTGATTTCATACTCGCTTAAATCTAAGTTAAAAGACGATGTTTTAGTCGATTCTGTCTTATCAGATGCTGAGGCTGTTGAATTTTTAGCAATGTCATAATTTGCACGTTTTAAAGAATCTATTTTGATGTTGATATATGCATGGTCAATCTTAAACGCATCGATGGCCATGCCCTCACTTTTGAACAATTGAGCGATGGAAAGCGTCAGGTAAATTTCTTTTGCCGCTACCAAAGTATCGCCTTCAAAAGGCGCATTGTTGATGAGCGATAAATCTGAAATTCGCAACGAAGCCTTGGGAAAACTGCGAATGAGACTCAAATCAACTTCACTGAAATCGAATTTGGCATTGACTTGCTCATTGATTGCTTTTTTGAGCATGTTTTCAATCTTTCCTTTAAAAAGAAAAGGCATAACCAGCAGAATTAACAATAGAATCAGTACGCTGATTCCGGTTATTTTTAAAATTTTCTTGCCTTTCATTTTGATTTATTTAAGTAATATTAAAATTTAATTCTTCACCTCTTTTGAGTTTAAATCGTTTGTTAAAGAGGTGTACGCAAACATAAAAGAACGGTGTGTCTATCAGTGCCATCAAAACTTTAAAAAGAAACCCGCTCAGGAGCAATTCATCAAAACGCGACCATTCTATTTTGCCAAAACTGCACAGCAACAATAAAACGGTAGATGTGTCAATAAGTTGAGACGTGATGGTAGAAAAATTATTTCGAACCCATAGCATTTTTCCTTTGGTGACGCGTTTCCAAAAATGAAAAATCTGTATATCAATGTACTGAGCTGCCAAATAAGCCATCATGGAAGCAAAAACCGCAATTGCAGTAGCTCCAAATACTTTGGTGTACAAGGCGTTGTCAATTGGCGACCACTCTGTAGCGTTTGTCAAATTGCCAGCATACACAAAGATAAGCGAAAAAAGTGAAGCAAAAATACCAGCCGTAACCACATTTTGTGCCATTTTTTTACCATAAACTTCCGAAATAATGTCTGTAATCAAAAAAGTCAACGGATAAGGCAAAATACCCACCGAAATTTCAAAAGTGTAGATGCCGAAGAAATTCACCGAAACAAATTTTTGAAAAATCAGGTTTGAAACTACCAATGAGGTGATAAATACAGCAGCCATTATCAAAAAGATTTGATAGGCCTTTTTGGAGTCTTGATGCGTCATAGCAATATTTTTGAGAAGCAATTTGCCACAAATATAACTGAAAGTGATTTTCTTTTAGTTACTTTGTCCATCAATAAAGTTTATCATTAACGCTTCGTTTACTTATATTCTCAGTTCGTCAAAATGGCAGTTTCAACACAGGGTTTATTTCTTTCACTTGGGAGCAATGTGGGCAACCGTGAAGAAAATTTGCAAGTCGCCGTTCAGGCTATTTTTAAGAGAATCGGAACGCTTGTCCGACTTTCTCCCGTTTTTCAAAGCAAATCTTGGGGTTTCCGTAGCAATGATTTCTTGAATTGTTGTGTCGAAGTGACCACCCGATTGACGGAAGATGAGGTTTTACATATTTGTTTGGAAATTGAAAAAAACATGGGGCGCACTCGCTCCGTTGAAAAAGGTTATCAAGCGCGTATCATCGATATTGATTTGTTGTTTTTTGATCAAAAAATAATTGTGGGCGAAGATTTACAATTGCCGCATCCCGAGTTGCAAAACAGAGATTTTGTCTTGTATCCTTTGGTGGAAATTGCGCCCGATTTTATGCATCCTATTTTCGGAAAAACAGTCAGAGAATTGTTTGATCAAGCTGCTTTTCAGGCGGAAATCAAAAAAATTGATTTTAATCTCACAGATCCCAAATCTCAATATCCTTTTGGTCGGTTCAATTATATCGCCATCGAGGGAAATATCGGTTCGGGGAAAACGAGTTTAGCGACGAATATTTCACGCGAATTCAGCGGAAAACTGATGCTCGAACGCTATGCAGACAATCCTTTCTTGCCTAAATTTTACGATGACCAACACCGATACGCCTTTCCGTTGGAATTATCTTTTTTAGCCGACCGATACCAACAATTTTCGGATGATGTGGGTCAGCTCGATTTGTTTTCAGATTTTATGGTTTCGGATTATGACATCTACAAATCACTTATATTTTCGAAAATCACCTTGGCGGAAGACGAGTTTCAATTGTACCAAAAGTTTTTCAACATCATCTACAAAGAAGCGGTCAAACCCGATTTATATGTTTATCTGTATCAAAACACAACCCGCCTTTTGGAAAACATTCGAAAACGCGGACGTTCGTACGAGCAAAACATTCAGCCCGATTATTTGGAAAAAATTCATCAAGGTTACCTCGATTTCATCAAATTTAAAGACAAATCGAAAGTGTTGATCATCGATGTATCGGAAATAGATTTTGTGAACAACCGCAAAGATTACTTGTTTGTTTTAGATGAAATATCGAATTATCGATAATTTATCTTTGAGAACAAATCCCAAATCACCATTCCTACACTGACCGAAATATTGAGCGAGTGTTTGCTGCCGAATTGGGGAATTTCAATCACCAAGTCAGAGGCACTAACCACTTTTTGATCAACGCCTTTTACTTCGTTTCCGAATACAAGTGCCAACTTTTTATCGACTTCGGGTTTCAGGTCTTGCAGCAAGATTGCGCCTTCAGCCTGTTCGATAGAAGCGATGATGACACCTTCTTTTTTCAATTCATTCACAACATCAATTGTGTTTTCGGCAAATTCCCAAACGACCGTTTCGGTTGCGCCCAGAGCAGTTTTGCGAATTTCTTTGTGTGGCGGTGTGCCGGTGATGCCGCAGAGGTAAATTTTTTCAATCAAAAAGGCATCGCTCGTCCGAAAAACGGCACCCACATTGTACAGGCTTCGCACATTGTCTAAAATAATGATGATGGGCGTTTTTTCGGATGCTCTAAACGCGTCGATGTCTAATCGATCCAACTCGGAATTGGCTAATTTTCTCATGAAAGGAACCTTATCAAACGTAATTCAAACATCAATTTTCCCGTTATATAAATTCTCAACCGGAAAAATCATGTCATAATCATACCAATTCAAATTTCCATCAACAATTTTGAAGTTGATAAACAGGTGTTCATCTAGGTATTTTTTTATGGAAGGATGTTGCGATGTTGTTAAAAAAGATTTGAAATCAACAAGTTTTTGAGTGCCGTCGTTAAAAGTTATCCGAATGGCAAAATCTCCAATATACTTGGCTCGTTCAACCGTAATTGGGTTTATTTCATTTAGCTTATAGTCTATCAAAATCTTCATTTCAATCTTTTTGTAATTTTTTCAAATTCGACATTCCTATGATAAACAAAATAGTTAATCCATTTCTCAACAATCTTGTCGGCGTAATTTTCAAGAAATAATTCAAAATCTTTTAGGTCATTTCCAATAATTGGTTTTGAACCTTTAACTTCAGTAACTTTAATTTCGGAAATAACACCATTTGCAATGTAAAACGCAGCTCTACTCTCAAATTCTCCCTTTTTAGCATGAACATGAATGGGTTCGTGTTCGTTTGAATAAAAAAAAATTAGAATTCCTAAATACTCAAAAATCTTCGGCATACGATTATTTTGAACAAAGTTAGGCAATTTGGGAATTTATTCAAACGCTTGAATTTTTCATTTTTGAAATATGTCGTCAAATTAAAACAGCGGTCACAAAAATGCGACCGCTGTCAAACAAAAACTTATGAACAATGCGATTATACGCTCACGACAGAGTTGTCTTCAAAAGAAACACCACTGTTTACGTATTTGTCGGCTTGGTCATCGTTGATCCATTTTTCGCCGTCAACCAAATATCTGAATTGATATTCAGCACCTACGGCTAAATCAACGGCTCCTTTGAATCCACCGTCTTTCAGTTTTTTCAAAACCAAACCTTTTTTCTCTTTCCAGTCGTTGAAATCACCAACGACCGATACCTTCTTAGCATCACCCACTTGCTCAGCAGACAAATCAAATGTCACCTTACAAACCGGTTTGCTTTTCAAAAATTGCTTTTTAAGTGCCATAACTATAATTTTTAGTGTTATTTCTTTTTTACAATGCAAAAGTATATTTTAATGTCGGTTAAAATATCATTGGTATTTTCTACATTGTGTTCTAATTTAATCAAAAATATGGTTTTTAAAAAGATATAAGAGTTAATATAAAACTAAACAAAGGTTAATTTTTGACAAATCTACTTTATCGGTCAATATAACATATATTTGAGGCAATCATCAAACGATTGCGAATGAGAGAACTGCAAAAAATTAACAAAAAAAAATTCCTGCCGTTGAAAGCAGGAATTTTACCCAAATAATTAACCCAAAACATTACGAAACGAAACGAATTAAGTAGAGAACAATTCACTTGGTAAAAGTAAAAGCACTTTGCAAGCTGGACAATACCCAATCGTGGGTATTTTTGAACTAAAAACCTATTTGTTTAGATGGTCGTATCGAGTATCTTTGCAGCTCTAAAAAACACCTATATACCATGCAGTTTACTGTAAAAGAACTTTTGGCTCAATCGCCCCTTCAACAAGATATAAAAATCAACGGCTGGGTTCGCACCTTCCGAAGCAATCGATTCATCGCGCTCAATGACGGTTCGACCCTACAAAATATTCAGTGTGTCATTGATTTTGAACAAACCAACCCTGAAATTCTAAAACGAATAACAACCGGCGCTTGCCTTCAAATCAAGGGAATCCTTGAAGAAAGCCAGGGGAAAGGACAAAAGGTTGAAATTAAAGTGTCTGACCTAACAATTTTAGGTGATTCCGATGCAGAAACCTTCCCCATTCAGCCCAAAAAACATTCGCTTGAATTTTTAAGAGAAAACGCCCATCTTCGGGTACGCACCAATACATTTGCTGCCGTAATGCGCGTTCGTTCAGCCTTGGCTTTCGCAGTGCATCAATATTTTCAAAAAAACGGATTCTTCTACGTAAATACACCGATTATCACGGGTTCAGATGCAGAAGGAGCCGGCGAAATGTTTCGGGTAAGTACACTCAACCCCAAATCTCCTCCGATTACGCAAGACGGTAAAATCGATTATACCGAAGACTTTTTTGGCAAAGAAACCAACCTGACTGTTTCCGGTCAGTTGGAAGCAGAAACTTTTGCCATGGCGTTGGGGAAAGTTTATACTTTTGGCCCAACATTTCGAGCCGAAAACTCAAATACTTCGCGCCATTTAGCCGAGTTTTGGATGATCGAGCCGGAAATGGCTTTCTACGACTTAGATGCCAACATGGATTTGGCTGAAGATTTTATAAAAAATGTGGTTAGCTATGCTATCGCAAATTGCGCGGAAGATTTGACCTTCTTAGAAGCCCGATTGCTGGAAGAAGAAAAAACAAAACCACAGCAAGAAAGAAGTGATTTGAAACTCTCCGATAAATTAGATTTCGTTGTCAACAACCGTTTTGTAAGACTTTCCTACACCGAAGCCATCGATATTCTAAAAAATTCAACCCCAAACAAAAAGAAAAAATTCAAATACCTGATAGAAGAATGGGGTGCTGATTTGCAAAGTGAACACGAACGCTATTTGGTAGAAAAACACTTTCAATGCCCCGTAATTTTATTCGATTATCCGGCGAAAATAAAAGCCTTCTACATGCGGCTAAATGAAGACAAAAAAACCGTTCGTGCCATGGATATTTTGTTCCCCGGAATTGGCGAAATCGTAGGCGGTTCACAACGCGAAGAACGATTGGAAGTGCTTCAACAAAAAATTGCAGATTTAGGCATAGACGAAAAAGAATTGTGGTGGTATTTAGATTTGAGAAGATTTGGAACTGCCGTACACAGCGGCTTCGGGTTGGGATTCGAGCGCTTGGTACAGTTCGTCACCGGCATGGGCAACATCAGAGATGTAATTCCGTATCCAAGAACACCCAAAAATGCTGAATTCTAAACTCATTTTACTTCTTTAAAACCCATAAAATAAATGATTTTGGCGTTCCCCCAACGAAGTCTATTGCATAGCCTTGTTGGGGTCGGGCTATCCGTTCCAATCTTTTTTTGAACTTCGCAGCCCAAAAAAAGGATTTCCACTTCTATCCCTAACGCATAATATTGCTCTATTTCAGCAATCTTCATTTATCATCAATCCTTCTTCTTAGAAAACCTGATTTTTGCCCGATTGACCAAATAAAACATCACCGGAACTATCACCAAAGTCAGGAAAGTGGCAAAAGTGAGCCCGAAAATGACCGTCCATGCGAGCGGTCCCCAGAAAATAACGTTGTCTCCACCGACATAGATTCTCGGATCATAATTGATAAAGAGCGAAAAGAAATCGATGTTGAGTCCAATCGCCAAAGGAATCAAGCCCAAAACGGTCGTGATGGCTGTCAGCAACACCGGGCGCAATCTGGATTTTCCACCGGCTACGATAACCTCAAAATATTGCTCCCGGGTCAGCAAAGCATCACTTGCCAAATGCAAAGTGCGTCGTTTCCTGTCGATGAGCAAAAGGGTGTAATCAATCAACACAATGGCATTGTTCACTACGATTCCGGCCAGCGAAATGATGCCCATCATGGTCATGATGATGATAAAATCCATTTGAAAAATGATCAATCCCAAAAACACGCCGATAAAGCTTAAAATAACAGCCATCAAGATGATGAGTGGATTGCTGATGGAGTTGAATTGCGCCACCAAAATTAGCATGATTCCACCGATGGCTATCAACAGGGCTTTGACCAAAAACGCCATATTTTTGGATTGCTCTTCTTGCTCGCCAGTGAAGTTCAAAGTAATGTTCGATGGCATTTTGTATTCTTTCAACTCTGTTTTGAGTTGTTGCACTATTTCATTTGCATTGGCTCCCTCCAAGACATTGGAATAAACCGTGATGATGCGTTTGAGGTTTTTCCTTTTGATGGCGTTGAAGGTGGTGTTTGACGCTTTGTTTACCAACGCCGAAATCGGGATTTGCTTGAGTTGCCCTGTTGCTTGGTCTCGAAAAGTGACGGGTTGGTTGAAAACTGCATTTTCATTGTATCGCTGCGCTTCATCGAGGCGCACATTGATTTCGTAATCGTCTTTCAAGGCTTTGTAAGTAGACGCTTTTTCACCAAAAACAGAACGGCGGACAGCGGAACCGACTTGCGCTGTTGTCACACCGAATTCGCCCGCTTTTTTGCGGTCAACAATCACTTTGAGCCCCGGTTTGGCGTGGTTGATGTCTATTTTGATTTCTTCGAGTCCTGCCACGTTTTTCTTGTTGATAAAATCCTTGAGCCGGACGGCTTCTTTGAGCATCTGGTCGTAATCCTCACCGGCTAACTCAATGTTGACCGGATAACCGGCAGGCGGGCCGACCGGATCTTTTTCAACGATAATCGAAACCCCCGGGTTGCCTTTGACAGCTTCTCTGATTTCGGTCATCAAATGACTGCTTTTGACTCCTTTTCTGAATTTAAATTCACGAAGCGAAATGGTTATCTTCGAACGATGCGGCATTTCAGCTTGCGAACCACCATCGGTTTGTGGGTTTCCGGAACCCTCTCCTACTTGCGCCACGCCCGATTCGACCAGAAAATTATATCCGGTCGGATCTTCATATTGCTTGACTACATCATATACCTTTGTCTCAATTTTTTTGGTGAATTCATTGGTTTTGGTAATGTCGGTCCCTTCGGGGAATTCAATATAAACCAAGATTTGATTGGGTTGGTTATCGGGAAAAAAATCTACTTTGGGCTGTACCAAGCCAACCAAAACAAAAGAGAAAAACAACATCCCAACTGTTCCGAAAAAGAAATAGTAGGCATTCTTCCCACGAAGGGCAAATTTCAAAATGCGCTGATAGGCATTTTCCATTTTGACCAAAATCACATTTTGAAAATACCGTTGTGCATTGAACAAAAAGAATTTATAGACCCAAAGCATAATGGCAATGAACATAGCCAAATTACCAAATCCCCGCAATGCAGCCGTGTCTTTCATCCAGCCGAAAACACAAATGGCAAATCCGACGAAGAACAAGATTCCGCTGGTGCGAATCAATCGTTTTTTGGAAATTTCCTCTTCCACCGTCTTCATAAAGGCAGAAGTGAGCATGGCATTGATTATCAAAGCGACAAAAAGGGAGGAAAACAATACGACTGAAAGCGTGATGGGAAAATAAATCATAAACTTACCCATCGTTCCTGGCCACAATCCCAGCGGAAAAAACGCAGCCAAAGTGGTCGCTGTCGAAGCGATTATCGGCCAGGCAATTTCGCCCACACCTTGTTTGGCGGCTTCTTTTCGCGACATGCCCTGATCCATCAATGAATAGACGTTTTCGACCACCACAATCCCGTTATCGACCAACATACCAAGTCCCATCACCAAGGCAAAAAGCACCATGGTATTGAGCGTAAAGCCCAAAGCGGAAAGTATGATATAAGACATAAACATCGACATCGGGATGGCAAATCCCACGAAGAGGGCATTTCTGAATCCGAGGAAGAACATGAGTACACCCACAACCAAAATAATCCCAAAAATGATGTTGTTGACCAAGTCGTCCACCTGGTTGATGGTTTTGACAGATTGATCGTTTGAAAAACTGATGTGCAGTGTTTTGGGCAATATATTTTCTTGGGAAGCAGCCACCACTTTTTTGATGTTTTCAATCGCTTCGATCATGTTTTGACCGCTTCGTTTTTTGACATCGAGCATGACAACTGGGTGACCAAATTCGCGGGCGAAGGTCGTTTTCTCTTTTTCTTTGAACGTAATGGTTGCAATATCTCTCAGATAAACCACACCGTCTTGCATTTTGATAACGACACTTTCCAATTCTTCGGGAACGTCGATTTCGCCTTCCACGCGGATGGTTTTTCGGATGCCGTTGGAAAGCAGATTTCCACCCGATATGGTTTTGTTTTCTCGCCCTACTGCGTTGATGATGTCGTCAAAACTGACTTTGGCGGCGGTCATTTTATACAAATCTACCGCGATTTCAATTTCTTTTTCCTGCGCGCCACGAATGGGAACTTCTTTGATTTGTGGCAGACGCTCCATCTCGTCTTGCAAGTATTCGGCGTATTCTTTCAGCTTTGCAACCGGAAAATCACCGGATAAATTTACGTTGAGGATGGGTTGCTCTTCAGATATATTCAAATCGAATATGGTAGGCTCCACTTTGGCGCCACCATCGAGTGTGGGCCATTCTGATTCGGCTTTTACTTGATCTACTTTGTCTTTGATTTTTTGTTTGGCCTCTTCGACGGTAACATCCTCATCAAATTCTGCAATGATGAGCGAATAGTCTTGAAAAGTGGAGGAGGTTATTTTGTTGACACCGCCAATGTTGTTAAATTCCTCTTCCAAGGGTTTGGTGATGAATTTCTCAACATCTTCGGCTGCATTTCCCGGATTGATGGAACTGACGTAAATTTTGGTTTCGATGATTTCGGGGAAGGCTTCGCGGGGCATTCCGTAGTAGGAAATCAATCCGCCGATGAGTAGTATGGCCATGATGACATAGACGGTCATGCGGTTGTCGATGGCCCAATCGGATATGCCGAATTTTTTATCTGAATTATTTTCCATGCTTTTGGTTGGTTGAATCGGAAACCGAATGTTATTGAACGATTTTGACTTTTTGTTGGTCTTCAATATTTTTTGAGCCTTCTGCTACAATTTTTTGCCCGACTTTGAGCCCGGAAATGATTTCAACAAAAGTGCCTGAGGTGTATCCCAATTCCAATTGAACTTCGGTTACCTTAGCTTCGTTTTGTGCATCCGTTTCAGAAACTACATAGGCAATTTTTTGACTTAAACTGTTCTCCTTGATGATATTTTCCGGGATGAGAATGCCGTTCGGATTGGTGTAATCGTTGATTAACAATCTGGCAATTTGATTGGGTCTTAAAAGTTTATCCGGATTGGGAATGCTTATTTCCACAGAGAAACTTCGGTTGTTGGGGTTGATAAAACTCCCCACCTGACGCACTTTCCCTACATAGTTTTTCCCCAAAGACGGAATTTCTACCTGCACTTCGCTGTTGACCGATACGTTAGAAAGATAGTTCTCCGGTATATCTGCTTTCACGTACATTTCATCTAAGTTGACCAATCGGAACAATTGAGATTGCCCACTCATCACCACCTGACCTTGATCGGTGATAACATCATCTATAACGCCTGAAAATGAGGCTTTAACAACGGTTTTCGCCAATTGTGATTTTAGTTGTTCGGCTAATTTTGACTGCGACTCCATGCTTGTTTTGGCTTGCAGATATTGTATTTCGGAACCTATTTTTTGTTCCCAAAGTCGTTTTTGACGATCAAAAGTGGTTTTGGCTAATTCTGCCTGTGCTTCAAGTTGCTGTAACTGTTGACGCAATCCGCCGTCATCGATGATGGCCAATGTTTGTCCTTTTGACACTTTTTGTCCTTCTCGTACGAGCACTTTGGTTAGAACGCCCGAAAATTCGGGATAGATGATGATGTTCTGATTGGTTTCTATATTTCCCTGCAGGTCGATGTAGTGTTTGAAAATGGTGTCGGTCACCGAGATGGTTGTCACCAACGGTATTTTTTGCAAAGTGTCGAGTTCGCCGATGGCTTCATCTAATTTTCTTAAATCTTCGCCTAATGCATCGTATTGGGAGAGAATCTCAGTTCTTTTCTGTCTGATTTTGTCGAGGTTTTTTTCTTCCAAAAGTTTATCGACCGATGGGTTGCTTCCGCCACCGCAAGCGACAAGAACAAAAGTGGTTATCAGGGTGTAAATTATTTTTTTCATAGCTTTTCTGAGGTATCGGATTTTTTATAGTTTGTTGAGGATGGTTTCTAATTCAGCTTTTTTGTTGATGACATCAATCATCGCTTGCAGGTAGTTTTGTTGAGCTGTATATAGTTGTCTTTGCGCTTCTGCCAATTCAAAACTGGAAGCAATGCCTTCTTTGAATTTGATCTGGTTTTTGTGTTCGATTCGTTCAGCCAAATTCAGATTTTTCTTGTTGGTTTGGAAACTTTCCACGCTGAATTGGAAATCGGTTTTGGCTGATTCGTAATTCAATCGTATTCTTTGTTCCGTTTCTTTTTGTTGGGTTTGGGCTTGCATCAAAGCGATTCTTGCTTGTTTGGTTCTTGCCGAACGCTCCAAACTGCTGAACAAAGGAACTTTCAGACTCAAATTAAATAGTGAAGACGCAAACCATCTTTGCCCGTTCCCCGAGCTCAAAAAAGTGAAACTATCGCTGTTAGCGGTTGTACCCCCATTGAGCGAGGCATTGAGTGTTGGCAAAGCCCTGGATTTTTCTAATTTCAGTAGCAATTCTTGCGAACGGGTATTGGTTTTAGCAATTTTAAAATCGATGTTGTTTTCCAAATCAAAAGGATTTGTCGCCATATCATACATCATGTCTTGCACAGTCAGCGCATCCAAATTATCGGTCAATGTGACCGGTGTTTCGATGTCTAAACCGAGTGTAAGGTTAAACATTTTGTAGGCGATATCTTGCAATCTTTGGGTGCGATTCAGACTGTTTTGTAAGGTTGATAAAGTGATTTGCAATTGCTCTACACTTTCTTCTTCGGCCAAACCTTGTTCAAACATGGCTTGGGTATCGTTCAGTGTTTGCGCAACAGATTTTTTGTTGTTTTCCAGAATTTTGATGTTTTCATCGGTCAACAAAACATTCCCATAGGCTTGGATGACATTTTTCCGCACATCAAGCTCTGTTTTTTCCTGAGATTGTCTAGAAATATCCAAAAATGTTTTGGCAGATTGAAGTCCAACCAAATAAGAGCCATCAAAAATAATTTGATCGAGTGTGCCGAAAACGGTCATGGTTTGCTTGGTGCCGAAGGTAAAAGGTTCATCGATTCCATCACCATTCACGTCAAACAGTGTAACTTGTTGCTTTAAATTGTTTCTGTAATCTACACTCCCGCTGATTTGTGGCAAACCGGATGCGGTGGTTTCCCACTTTTTTTGGATAGCAGCTTTTACGTCCATGTCTGCGCCCATCGACGCATAATTGTTTTCAATGGCATACGCAATGGCTTCTTCGAGTGAAAATTCCTTTTTTTCTTGGCTGAATCCATGGAGACTCAATAAACATAGGATGATTATAAATTGATACTTTTTTTTCATTTAAGCGTTTTTTTGCAAATAGTTAGTTAGTGTGATGAGTCCATTTTCTGTAACAATCGCTCGCAAGTGATATTCGAGATAATCGTTTAACAAATTGTTCATTTCAAAGGAAGCTCGGGGGAATAAATCGCTGTTTTTGATGCCGGTCATCCCAACAAAATAAATGCGTGAAATAAAATCAACATCCATTTCTTTTCGAAAAAGCTGTTGTTCAATTCCCCTTTGCAGGGTTTTGATGATGGATTCCTGCATGTATTCAAGCTGCTTGGAAATAAGCGTTTGATAGATTTTCGGATAATATTTCTGCAATTGATATTGAGGCGATGATTTTTCGTCTTTCAAATGCCTCAACACATAGGTTTTGATTTCGAAAAATTCTTCGATTGGATTTTTTTCTTGACAAATGATGTTTTCAACGCCTGCGCAAATGGTTTCAAACAAATAGAAAGTACAACTTTTTATCAATTCGCGTTTGTCAGCGAAATGGGTGTAAATCGTTTTTTTTGAAATACCCATCTCTTGTGCGATTTGATCCATCGTCACGCTTTTAAACCCATAGGCTAAAAACAAATCGGTGCTCTTTATTAAAATTTGTTCTTTCAAATGAAATGGTTTTATTTCGAATAAATCGATTGCAAATGTATGCAGGAAACTTTAGATACAAAAAAAGTTTCCAAAGTTTTATTTAAAATTAACATTAGCTACATTTGCTTATCTATTATTGATGTGAAATTGATTAATTTTGCGCACTATTTTTATGCTATCTTTTGATGAATTCACTTGAAACCTACTCCAAAGCTTTTGACACACATCTCAAAGCCTATCAATGGAAAAATAATCCTAAAAATCTGTACGAACCCGCACAATACATATTGCAATTGGGCGGAAAAAGAGTTCGCCCCGTTCTAACCCTATTGGCAGCCGAGGTGTTTGGTGAAGATTACAGAAAGGCGTTAGATGCTGCGTTAGCCGTAGAGTTTTTTCACAATTTCACCCTGATACATGACGACATCATGGACGAAGCGCCGCTTCGTAGAGGTTCGCAAACTGTCCATTTGAGATGGTCTAGAGACATAGCGATTCTCTCCGGCGACACACTTTTTTCGTTAGCTTATGGTTGTCTCGAATCGTATGATGAATCGATTATGAGCCGTCTTACGAAAATTATCAACCGGACTGCCGTGAAGATTTATGAAGGTCAGCAAATGGACATGGATTTTGAGACTCAAAAAAAGGTTTCTATTGAAGAATACAAAGAAATGATTCGCCGTAAGACAGCTGTCCTGCTCGGTGCCGCACTCGAAATGGGAGCCGTTGTTGCCAATACTTCCGAGTCAAACAAAAAAGCGGTGTACGACTTTGGTATTCAATTGGGTTTGGCATTTCAACTGTTAGATGACTATTTGGATGCATTCGGAAACCCGGAAACTTTTGGCAAGCAAGTAGGTGGCGATATACTTGAAAACAAAAAAACTTTTCTGTATTTGAAAGCACTTGAAAATGCAGATACTGATCAGGTCGAGCAGATCAAGAATTTTTTTCTTCACAAAAATTTTGACGCAACCAAAAAAATTGATGCTGTAAAAAATTTATTTTTGAATACCGGAGCCGCTGCATCCATTTTAAAGGAAATTGAAAAACATACGCTTGCTGCCTTCGACTCTTTGGAGCAAATCGATATTCCCGCCAATCGGAAAAACCAACTGAGAAGTTTCGGTGAATCTTTGATGGGTCGGAGCAATTAGAGCTTAAGGGTTTTTTCATCAATGATAGAAAAATAATTAAAATACTTTCGTTTGAAATCTAAAAAACAACCTGTGTCATTTTTTATGAATCTTTATTTGGCAAATCCAAAACATTCTTTATACATTTGCCATTCATTATGAAAACAAAACAAAACATCTGGTGGTGGAGAAACTTACGTCAATCGTCGTGAGCTAAGCTACCTTTGTTTCAAAACATATAAAAGGCTTGTCATCACGACAGGCTTTTTTTGTTTTATAAAAAACTTTAAACCTATGTCCGATTTTAATTTTAAAACGCACACCAAGAAAATTCTCGCCGACACCATCACCCCGGTGAGTGTCTATCTGAAAATACGAGATGTTTTCCCCAACAGCTTGTTGCTCGAAAGTTCGGATTATCACGCCAACGACAACAGTTTTTCGTACGTATGTTGCAATCCGGTTGCATCGATTTCTGTTAAAAACGAACAGCTGCAACGCCAATATCCCGATGGCTCATCGGAGGTAGTTTCACTCGACTCAAAATCAGATTTACCGACTTTGATTGATGCTTTTGCCAAGCGATTTTCCTCCGAAAAAAACGGTTATAAGTTCATCACAAACGGGCTCTTCGGCTACATCAGTTATGATGCTGTTCGCTATTTTGAGCAGTTAGAAATCACTGAAAAATCGGGGAAAATAGACATTCCCGATTTGTATTACGCCGTGTATCAAAACGTGATTGCCATCAATCATTTTAAAAACGAAGCTTATATTTTTTGCCACACGCTCGACGATGAAAACAATATTGCGCAAATTGAACAACTCCTGCAATCTAAAAACATTCCAAGCTATCATTTTTCCAAACAATCGGAAGCCGTTTCCAACCTAACCGATGCCGAATTTAAAGAAAATGTCGCCGTTGCGAAGAAACATTGCCACCGCGGCGATGTGTTTCAGCTGGTGCTTTCCCGTCGATTTCAACAGGCTTTCAAAGGCGATGAGTTCAATGTTTATCGAGCGTTGCGAAGCATCAATCCATCGCCCTATTTGTTCTTTTTCGATTACGGCGATTTCAAGATTTTTGGTTCCTCGCCCGAAGCGCAATTGGTGGTCAAAGATCGCAAAGCAGAGATTCATCCGATTGCCGGCACCTTCAAAAGGACGGGTGATGATGAGCAAGATGCCGCCTTGGCCAAACAACTTTCCATCGATCAAAAAGAAAACAGCGAACACGTGATGTTGGTCGATTTGGCGCGAAACGATTTGAGCCGGAACGGGCATGAAGTCACCGTTGAGAAATACAGAGAGGTACAATATTTTTCGCATGTCATTCATTTGGTATCAAAAGTGACAGGGCATTTGCACCCGGAAAGCATTACCATGCGCGTGGTTGCCGACACCTTTCCGGCAGGCACATTGAGTGGCGCACCCAAACACATGGCGATGCAACTGATTGACAAATACGAAAAAACCAACCGCGGTTTTTATGGCGGTGCACTCGGATTTATGGATTTTGAAGGCAATTTTAACCACGCCATTATGATACGCACTTTTCTGAGTAAAAACCACCATTTATACTATCAAGCCGGTGCCGGCATTGTCGCCGATTCCAACGAAGAAAGCGAGATGCAGGAAGTTTATAACAAATTAGGCGCACTGAACCACGCCTTGGAAATGGCTGAAAAAATATAAGGGAAAACATTATGAAAAACATATTAGTCATCGACAATTACGACAGTTTCGTTTACAATTTGGTGCACCACTTAGAACGATTGGGTTGCCAAGTGACTGTTTGGAGAAATGACCAATTCGCATTGGCAGATGTCGCTCCATTTGATAAAATTTTACTATCGCCCGGTCCGGGTATTCCTGATGAAGCAGGTTTGTTGAAGGCGGTTATTGAAAAATACGCACCCACCAAAAGCATTTTGGGCGTGTGTTTGGGGCAACAAGCCATTGGCGAAGTTTTTGGCGGGACGCTGGAAAATTTAGACAAGGTGTATCACGGTATCGCTACGCCGATACAAATCCTTGCGACAGATGAGCTTTTGTTTACGGATATTCCAAAGGAGATTGAAGTCGGGAGATACCACTCTTGGGTGGTTGCCAATCCGTTACCGGAAGTGTTAGAAGCCACTTCTTTCGATGCCAACGGGCAAATCATGTCGCTCAGACACCGAAAATTTGATGTGCGCGGTGTGCAGTTCCACCCCGAATCTATTTTGACCCCGATGGGCGGGAAGATATTGGAGAATTGGGTGAAACGTTGATTTATAAACTGAATAAAAAAAGAGATGAAGCTAATATTAAACCGATTAATCAACCACGAAGTGCTTTCCAAAGCGGAAGCCAAAACGGTCTTGATCAATATTTCCAACGGACAGTACAACACTAGTCAAATCGCGTCTTTTCTGACGGTTTACATGATGCGGAGCATTACCGTGGAAGAACTCGAAGGTTTTCGCGATGCGCTCCTCGAACTCTGCATTGCCATCGATCTGAAAGATTTCAACACCATTGATTTGTGCGGAACGGGCGGCGACGGAAAAGACACTTTCAACATTTCCACCACAGCAGCCTTTATCACAGCCGGCGCCGGAATCAAAGTTGCCAAACACGGCAATTACGGTGTGTCGTCCATCTCGGGTTCGAGCAATGTGATGGAAACTCTGGGAATCAAATTTACCAACAACGCCGATTTTTTGAAAAAAAGTATTGACCGCGCAGGCATTTGTATTTTGCATGCACCACTCTTCCATCCGGCCATGAAAAATGTGGCACCTATCCGAAAAGAATTGGGTGTCAAAACTTTTTTCAACATGCTGGGCCCAATGGTCAATCCTGCTTTCCCGCAAAATCAGATGGTGGGCGTTTTTAACCTCGAACTGGCAAGAATGTACGGTTATTTGTATCAAAATACCGACAAGAATTTCACGATTCTTCACGCCTTGGATGGATACGACGAAATCTCACTGACCGGAAACGCCAAGGCTATTTCGAAAAACAGCGAAACGATGATCAGTCCGGCAGATTTTGGTCTGAGTCCGCTTCAACAATCGGAAATCAAAGGCGGCGAAACGGTAGAGGCATCGGCAAAGATATTTTTAAATGTGTTGTCAGGCAAAGGAACGGAAGCCCAAAATAATGTGGTTTGTGCCAATGCGGCCATGGCGATTGCAACGGTTGCAAAATGTACGCCAATAGAAGGTTTTGAATTGGCGAAAGAAAGTTTATTATCCGGAAAAGGATTTGCTGCTTTGAATAAATTACAAGATTTAAGTAAGTAACAAATTTAATGATTTAATGATTTAATGATTTAATGATTTAATGATTTAATGATTTAATGATTTAATGATTTAATGATTTAATGATTAAAAATTCAAAGATTATGACAAAATCATTTGAAGAATTTGAAGTTTATCAAAAAGGAATTCTATTGGCTAAAATTGTCTTTAAATTATTAGACAATAAAGCTTTTGAAAGAGAATATGGTTTTAAAGATCAAATAAAAAGAGCCGTTATTTCAATAACAAATAACATCGCAGAAGGTTCAGAATATAATAACAACAGGCAACTCATTAGATATTTGAAAATCTCAAAAGGAAGTTGTGCAGAAGTTAGAAGTATGCTAATATTATCTCGGGAACTTGACCTTTGTTCCCAAACAGAAATCGAAGAAAGCTATAAAACAAGTATAGAAATATCTCAAAACTTGTCCAATTTTATAAAATATTTAAACTCTAAAATCAAAGACTAATTTTTATTTAGGTTGGAATATTTCAATCTTACAATCTTTTAATCTTTAAATTACAAATTATAATAAATGACCATCCTCGATAAAATAATAGCCGACAAAAAAAGAGAAATCATGCTCAAAAAGTCTGTTATTTCACCCACCCAACTCGAAGCATCAGATTTATTTGAAAAGTCAGTGCTTTCGCTATCGGTAGATTTACAAAATAAGCCATTTGGCATCATCGCCGAACACAAGCGGCGTTCGCCTTCCAAAGCGGTCATCAACCAAAGTTTTTCGGTAGAAGATGTGGTAAAAGGTTATGAAGCAGCAGGTGCGGCCGCAATCTCCGTACTCACCGACGGCAAGTATTTCGGCGGCTCCTTAGACGATTTATTGTTGGCGCGGGCTTCAGTGAATATCCCGCTCTTGCGCAAAGAATTTATCGTAGATGAATACCAAATCCTCGAAGCCAAAGCCCACGGTGCCGATTTTATTTTATTGATTGCTGCAGTTTTAACCCGCGCGGAAATCAAGCAATTGTCTGAGTTTGCCAAAAGTTTCGGATTGGAAGTTTTGCTCGAAGTACACAACCGTGAAGAACTCGAAAAAGCCGTTATGCCGAGTTTAGATTTGATAGGTATCAACAACCGCAACCTGAAAACTTTTGAAGTCAGCATCGATGTCAGCAAAAAATTGGCAGCCTATATTCCGGACGATTTCATCAAAGTATCAGAAAGTGGCATCAGTCATATAGATTCAATCAAAGAATTGATACCCTATGGATTTAAGGGTTTTCTCATCGGCGAAAACTTTATGAAAACGGAAAACCCGGGCGAAGCAGCGAAAGAATTTATTAAAAATATTTAGACCCGAAAGGTTTTTTTATAAGACCCGAAAGGTTTTAAAAACCTTTAGGGTCTAAAAAAGAAATTAAATATATCCAACATGAAACTCAAAGTTTGTGGCATGAAATTTCCGGAAAACATCCAGGCGCTATCCGACTTAGCACCTGATTATATGGGTTTTATCTTTTGGAAAAAATCAGCCCGTTTTTTTGAGGGAGAAATTCCAAAATTACCTGAAAAAATCAAAAAAACCGGTGTTTTTGTCGATGCACCAATTGAATTTGTGCAAGAAAAAATCGAAAAACACCAGCTGCAAGCCGTTCAACTTCATGGAATAGAAAGCCCAGAGTATTGCCATCAATTGCAATCATCAAAAGTCGAAATTATTAAGGTTTTTTCAGTAGATTCCAACTTTGATTTTCAGGAATTGGAGCCCTATGAAGAAGTGTGCAATTTCTATCTTTTCGATACCAAAGGCAAATTGCCGGGTGGTAACGGAACGGTGTTCGATTGGGAAGTCTTAAAACAATACCACAGCCCAAAACCGTTTTTCCTGAGTGGCGGCATCGGGTTGGATGAAATAGGAAAAGTAAAAAAAATATTGGAAGCCGATTTACCCGTTTATGCCATTGATGTAAACAGTAAATTTGAAACCAAGCCCGGATTGAAAGATGTTGAAAAATTGAAAAATTTTAAAAAAGAAATTTTTAAATAAAGCCGGACCTATCGTCAAGACCTGACAGGTTTTTAAAACCTGTCAGGTCTAAAAAAAATAAAAAAAATAAAATCATGAGTTACCACGTCAACGAAAAAGGCTATTACGGTGAATTTGGCGGAGCCTACATCCCCGAAATGCTCTACCCCAATGTGGCAGAATTGCGCGAACAATATCTGTCCGTTATGCTGCAACCCGATTTTCAATCTGAGTTTCGCGCCTTGCTTCGCGACTATGTCGGTCGGCCTACACCACTTTATTTTGCCAAAAGGCTGTCGGAAAAATAC
>PHDQ01000230.1 GCA_002841025.1 Bacteroidetes bacterium HGW-Bacteroidetes-13
ATGATATGATGATTTGATGGTTTGATAATATGATGGATTAAACCGAACAATTAACGTATAACAAATAACGTATAACAATTAACCTAATGCCTAATGGCTAATGGCTAATAATGATTTGATGGATTTTGAATTAAACCGAACAAATAACGTGTAACAAATAACGAATAACGTATAACAAATAACGTATAACAAATCACATGCTTATAGACATCATCGCCGGAGCGCGGCCCAACTTTATGAAAATCGCGCCCATTTTACACGAAATAAAACGCAAACAATCTCTCGGAAGCGAATTGCAATACCGATTGATTCATACCGGTCAGCACTACGATCAAAACATGAGCGGTAGTTTTTTTGAACAGCTCAACATTCCCCATCCCGACGAAAACCTCGGCGCGGGCGGCGGCACACAAGCCGAGCAAACAGCTGCCATCATGGTAGGATATGAAAAATTGTTGCTTCGTGAGAAATCGGATTTGTGTCTTGTTGTGGGCGATGTGACTTCTACAATGGCTTGTGCCATCACAGCCCAAAAACTGCATATCAAAGTTGCACATGTGGAAGGCGGTATCCGCAGTGGCGACTGGACCATGCCGGAAGAAATCAACCGGTTGGTGACAGACAGCATCACCAATTATTTTTTCACCACTTCCGAAACGGCCAATAAAAATCTACAAAAGTCGGGCGTAGGGGAAGAGCGTATTTTTTTTGTTGGCAACACCATGATTGATACCTTATTGGCACAACAGAAAAATTTTCAACAACCCGAAATTTGGAAACAAGTTGACCTCCAACCCCAACAATACATCGTGATGACGCTGCATCGTCCGGCAAATGTCGATGAAGAACACAAACTCAAAGATTTGATAAATGCCATCATCACCAATTCCAACAATTTGCCTTTGATTTTTCCCGTTCATCCGCGAACAGCCAAAATCTTGGAAAACCTCGGCATTGCGCATCCGCGTTTGCATCTGATAGAACCCTTGGGATATTTGGAATTCAATTATCTGGTGCAACACGCCAAAGCCGTTATCACCGATTCGGGCGGTATTACTGAAGAAACAACTGTCATGGGCGTGCCTTGCATGACCTTGCGCGACAATACCGAACGCCCCGAAACCATCACCATTGGTACCAACGAATTGCTCGGCACCAATCCGACAGCCGTGGAACCGGCCATGAAAAAACTCTTTTCTGGCGCGTGGAAAAAAGGTGGAATTCCCGAAAAATGGGACGGTAAAACGGCACAGCGGATTGTTGAGGTCTTGGAAAATGTATTCACGTCAAATTGATTGATTGTATGGGGGTTTCTGAAAATATTTTTAAAAGAATATCAAATTCAAGTATTTTAAAAACAATCGGTCTTTGGCTTTCCGGCATGTTTTTGTTGACCGCTTTTGTTACCTACAAACCTGTTATAGAATTTTATGAACCCTTTCATTCCAAAATCTTACTGTCAAGATTGTTCGGATTTCCGCTCATTGTTCTTTTTGTTTTCAAATATATTTTTCAGCCGAAAGAATTGTCCAAGTTTCCAAAATTATTTTTGGGCGGTTTCTTATTGTTGTTTTTTTTGGCAGTTACCATTCCTTTTTCACTGAATCCGTATGCAACTTTTCGGCAAGTAATTTCCATCGCATTTTTGTGGGTGGTTGCTTTGGCAATTTTTGATTCCTATCAAGACATTCATTGGACTCAATTTGTAAAGATTGTATTGATTGCATTGCTTTTGGTCTCGGGTCTCGGAATATTGAACCTGATCTTATCGACCTTGGGTTATCCTGCTTTTTTGGCAGAAAACCGTACAGACGCCGGTATGTCGCTTTTCAATAGATTTTATGAGGCGGGACCTTTCACGGTCAACTTGCTATGCGTTTCCGCCTCGCTTTGGGCTTCTGAATTGAAAATAGTTAAGCAAGGAGCTTTAAAATATCTTGTTCCTCTATCCACGACGCTTGGTTTGTTTTTTTTGATGTCAACCGGAAGAGTTTCTGCCATTACTGGATTCGTTTGTGCCATTTTTCTTTATGTACTCTGGAAGCACGATTTGAAATCGATTTATTTTGCGTTAAAAATGGGCGGATTGTTTCTGTTGAATCTACTCGTATTCTTTTTGTTTTTTAAGGATATTTCCAATCGGTTTATCTATCGTTTTCAATCCAGAATTTTTGACAGAGTCGAAGGCACACAAGAAGCAGATTTTATCGTCGATAATTTTTACGGTACTTTCAAGGCCTTTCTCGATCATCCGATTACGGGAGCCGGGCTTGGCGGTTTTCAAGATCATTACAGCCGGTATTCCATTCACGGCTCTTTTCTTAAAATGATCGGTGAAGCAGGATTGCTGGGAATCATCGGGTTACTTATTTTCTTGGGCTTGGCAATTTTCGGGATGTTTAGATTGAAAAGTCAAACTGGCGAGGAAACACAACAGTTTCTGTATAATTTCATTCCTTTTTTCGGCGGATTGTTGGTGAGTTGGCAGTACAATTACAACCTGAGCGATGTGTCTTTTTGGGTTGTTATCAGCTTGTTGGCTTTGGTTTTTAACCAAATCAACAATCAAATAACGCTTCCGTCAGGAGGGATGTAAAAAAAGCGGACGCAATCCGATTTTTCAGATTGCGTCCGCACCTCATTGATTTGATTTCGGGTTATTCCATCATCCTTACTTTCCCCGAGCCGGTCACTTTGATGTCTTCTTTTTCGGGTTTTCCGACGGTCTTGTGTATGAAACGTAGCGTATAAAAAGACACTAACTTTTCGGTTAAACACAGACCTTATTTATATTTACTTACTTTCGGTTTAGCACTAAAACGCTCTTATTTTTATATGTTGTTGGCAACTGGCTTTTTCCGTTAATATTCTTGGACTAAAACTTCGGTCGGAATATGAAGTTTTTCACTTAATTTTCTAATCATTCCTAAAGTCAGTTTACGTTTTCGATTGAGGATTTCACTTACTCGACTGGTAAAACCAACGACTTCTGCCAAGTCCTTTTGCTTCATTCCCATTTGTTCCATTCGGAATTTTATTGCCTCGATTGGGTCTGGCATTCCGATTGGGTAATGTTCGTCCTCGTACTTTTCGATTAATATTGAAAGGACTTCTGCTTCGTCTCCTTCTGGTGTGTCGATTTCTGCGTGAAAGATTTCCTCTAATCTTTTTAAGGCTTCGTTATAATCCTGTTCTGTTTTAATAGCTTTAATTTCCATATTAAATATTGTTTGCGTCAATTTTGTCATATTCTTTGTGAGTTCCGATGAATCTGATAAATACCCATTTTCTTGGAAAATTTATTTCCACAATCAGACGGTATTTGTTTCCACAGATGTTGAATACGACCCGACTATTTTTTAGAATGCTTGCCGATGCGTATTGCGATTTTATTTCATTCGGACTATTCCAGTCAGCTTTTGTTGCTTCTCCATACCAAACCATTAATTGCTGTTCGCTGTCCGGATTCAGTTCCCAAAATTCCCGTAACGTTCTTTTCGCTATTACTCTCAATAGTATTCTTTTGCCACAAATATATGGAAAAATTACCAAATTGGTAATATCTTCGATTTTTTTAGCTTGTTGCCAACGTCAGTTCGTCTAAAAACCACTGTTAATTCATCAAAAATAACAAAAAAACCGAAGCAAAAAGAGCGATTTGCCGAAGGTTCATAAAAAAGTTACCC
>PHDQ01000231.1 GCA_002841025.1 Bacteroidetes bacterium HGW-Bacteroidetes-13
AAACAGCCAAGGTGCCATTATCTCGCTCTTGTTTAAAGTTGCAGGTTACACCTACGGCCCGCTTTTGGGATTGTACTTGTTGGGAATGTTTACCCAAATAAAATTAAAAGATAAATGGGTTCCGTTTGTATGTGTTACGGCAGCAGTTTCGACTTATCTGCTCAATGACTATTCCATCCTTAAATTTCAATTTGATTTTGGTTTTATGAATATTTTTGTAAACGCATTGTTAACGGTCATCGGACTGTATTTGATCAAAAAAAGACCCTAATGAAAACCATAGAAACCACCACCGAAAAGTCATCTTGCTATGACGATTTGGATAAAATGAATACGGAAGAATTGCTTTCAAACATCAACAAAGAAGACCAAACAGTTCCGCTTGCGGTTCAAAAAGTAATTCCGCAAATAAAAAAATTGGTTGATGTCATCGTCGGAAAAATGCAACAAGGCGGCAGACTTTTCTATATCGGTGCCGGTACCAGCGGTCGTTTGGGGATTTTAGATGCCTCCGAATGCCCGCCGACCTATGGCGTTCCGGACGATTGGGTCATCGGATTGATAGCCGGTGGCGATCGGGCAGTTCGCAAAGCAGTCGAAAACGCCGAAGACGATTGGGAACAAGCTTGGAAAGATTTGCAAGTTCACATGATTAACACTGACGATGTACTCATAGGCATCGCTGCCTCCGGAACCACACCTTATGTCATCGGCGGGCTGAAAGATGCCCGAAAAAATGGGGTCATCACTGGGTGCATTACTTGCAATCAACATTCACCATTGGCCAACGAAGCTGATTATCCGATAGAAGTCGTGGTCGGGCCGGAATTCGTCACCGGAAGTACGCGGATGAAAGCCGGAACAGCTCAAAAATTAGTCCTCAACATGATCTCAACCACCGTGATGATCAAGCTCGGTCGTGTTGTTGGCAACAAAATGGTGGACATGCAATTGTCAAACAAAAAATTGGTCAAACGCGGCACACGGATGATTATGAAAGCATTGAATATCGATGAAAAATCGGCGGAAGAATTGCTCATCGCTAACCAAAGTGTCCGAAAAGCGATTGAGTCTTATCATGCAAACAAACAGTCAAAATCAGCATTTTGATTATTTGTAAATTTTCGATAATACTCCCTTACCAAATCATTCCCGAAATGCATTCCAACCTTGCGCAGTCAATGGAATTTGTTGGTCAGCGCGTGTTTGCAAAAACGCTTGATTAGCCTCTTCTGTCATGTAACCAATCACTGTCAGATGGGGATTTCCTTTGATTTTGTCGTGGTCGTTGATGTTGATTGTAAACAACAATTCATAATCTTCTCCACCGCTTAGCGCAATCGTCGTCGGGTTGAGGTTAAACTCATCACAGACTGTCAAAACCTGCGGGTCAATCGGAATTTTATTTTCATAAAGTACACAACCTACGCCCGACTGCTTGCAGAGGTGCAATATTTCTGAAGACAAACCATCGCTGATGTCAATCATGGCGGTAGGTTTCACATCAAGGGCTTTCAACAATTCGGGGATATCTTTTCGCGATTCAGGTTTAAGCTGTCTTTCAATAAGGTATGCATACGCTTCCAAGTCAGGTTGGTTTTTCGGATTGACCAAAAAGACCTGCTTTTCGCGTTCCAAAACCTGCAATCCCAAATAAGCTCCGCCCAAATCACCACTGACCACCAACAAATCGGTAGGTTTGGCACCGCTTCGGTAGGTCAAATTCTCTTTTTGGGCATAACCGATGGCGGTGATGCTGATGATAAATCCTTTGTTGGAGGAAGTGGTATCGCCTCCGACCAAATCGACTTTGTGTTGCTCACAAGCCAACAATACGCCGGCGTAAAACTCCTCAACCGACTCAAGTGGGAATCGGTTGGACAGCGCAATCGAAACCGTGATTTGAGTGGGTGTGGCATTCATCGCATAGACATCCGAAAGGTTGACCATTACCGCCTTGTAGCCTAAGTGTTTGAGCGGCATATAAGCCAAATCGAAATGAACGTTTTCGATGAGTAAATCGGTGGAAACAACGGTTTGTACATCCCCAAAATACAACACCGCAGCATCGTCACCCACGCCTTTTACTGTGGATGGGTTTTTTAATTCTACATACTGGGTTAAATGTTCAATCAATCCAAATTCACCTAAACTCGAAATCGGTGTGCGCTGTTGCTCTTTGTCTTCTATCATGTGTAAAAACTATAAAATTTTATTTCAAAACTTCTTTGACCAATTCCAAACTCAAATCGTATTCAAATCCTTTCTGAATCAGGTATTGCAATACCTTGTTTTGATTTTTGAAGTTTTTCGTTTTTCCCAATAATGCCGATTTTTTTTCAATCAGCATAATCATGGTTTTTCGGTATTCTTTTTCGTCAATTTCTTTCAAGCCCAAACGGATGTTGTAATCTGATATTTGGTTGAATTTCATCTGATTGACAATCTTTTTTCTCCCCCAATGGTTTTGGTTGAATTTGCCCCTCACAAAACTTTGTGCATATCTCGATTCATCCAAATATTTTTCTGTAATCAGATGTTCGAGCAGCGCATCGTGCGCTACTTTTGCCATCCGCAAAGACCATATTTTTTCTTCTACTTCCTTGTGGCAACGGTCGCGATAGATGCAATATTGCTCCAACAAGCGTTTGGCGTCTTCATAAGTATAGGTTTTGGGGGATTGCTCCATCAATGTTGTTTTCTTGCTACGCAATCCTATCAAATCCCGTGTAAGGCCTTAGCACTTCCGGAATTTCGATGCCATCCGGAGTTTGGTAATTTTCCAAAAGAGAAGCCACAATACGCGGCAAGGCCAAAGCACTGCCATTGAGCGTATGGGCAAGCCTGTTTTTGCCGTTTTTATCTCTGAAACGCAATTTCAACCGATTGGCCTGAAAGGTCTCAAAATTAGAAACCGAGCTCACCTCCAGCCAGCGTTCCTGCGCAGTCGAATAGACTTCAAAATCGTAGGTGATGGCAGAAGTAAAACCCATATCGCCGCCACAAAGCCGCAAGATGCGGTAGGGCAATCCTAAATCTTCGAGTAATGTTGACACATGTGCCACCATACCATCAAGCGCTTTGTCGGATTGGTCGGGATGTTCGATGCGCACAATCTCCACTTTGTCAAACTGATGCAGACGATTGAGCCCACGTACGTGAGCCCCATACGACCCCGCTTCTCTCCGGAAACACGGCGTGTAGGCAGTGCAACAAATCGGAAAATCGGACTCGTTGAGCAAAACATCTCGAAACAAATTCGTCACCGGCACTTCAGCGGTTGGGATTAAAAAAAGGTTGTCTTCGGTTACGTGGTACATCTGTCCTTCTTTGTCCGGAAGTTGACCCGTACCGAAACCCGATGCTTCATTAACCATATATGGCGGTTGAATCTCTTCATAGCCTGCAGCTGTGTTGCGGTCTATAAAAAAGTTGATAAGTGCACGTTGCAGGCGTGCGCCTTTGCCACGGTAAACAGGAAAGCCTGCCCCGGTAATCTTGTTGCCCAAATCAAAATCGATCAGGTTGTATTTGGAAGCCAAATCCCAGTGGGGTAAAGCCTTTTTGTGCAATTGCGGAATATCACCCTTTCGTTGCACCACTTCGTTGTCGTCTGCGCTTTTGCCGACCGGAACGATTTTCTGCGGCGTGTTAGGTATTTTATACAAAAC
>PHDQ01000232.1 GCA_002841025.1 Bacteroidetes bacterium HGW-Bacteroidetes-13
CTTGTTTTTTTATCTGTTCGATTACCTTTTTCAAACCTTTTGAATGGGATTTTGTTGCCACGAGAAAATCGACAAACAGACTTTTGAAAGCATTTTTAATACCCCGGTAACTTTGCGGGAAGTTGTATGTTTGATAGATTGTATCTCGAAATTGATACTCCCACAATTTGAGTTCGATGCGTTTGCGCGCGCGGCTGTAAACCGTGGTCAGCGGTTGCAGTTGGGCTTCGGTGATTTTTAATTCTTCATAGCCGGTATCTGAATGGATCGGAAAATCCGTCTGATTCCAAAAGACGGTATCCCAACCTGTTTGCCTGCCAATTTCAGGAAATCGGGTAAACGCAAAATTGCGCAGGCCGATGCCGTCGGGAAGGAGAAGGAAGAGTTTGGGTTTCAATGGGTTGATTAATTTTTTATGTAAATTGTAAATCAAACATTCAATTTACAAATTTTATATCATTATATAGGGTTGATATTTAAAATAAAATTCATAATTCATCTCGAGGCATTTGCCATTAGCCAAAAGGCATTAGGGTTATTAGTTATACGTTATTCAAATTAGCTTTTAGTCTTTAGTCTTTAGTTTTGAGTGCTTAGTTATTCATCTAAAATTCAAAATTCAAAACTTAACACTAAAAACTCAACACTCATTTAACCTTTATCAATTGTCCCTAAACTGTTTTTGGTGATTGATTTGCCAAATATCCTGATTTTTTAAACAAGATAAAAACAGTTTTGCGCTGTTGCCGTTTCCAAAGTGGTTGGACGGAGGCGAAACCGGATGTTTTTCGATGCTTTGCAAGGCTTGGTAAATGCTCTTTTGTTGATAATTCACATTCAATATATCGGCTTGTAGGTCTCTGTTTTGTTGGCGCGTACCGATGTTGATGACCGGAATGCCATAGGCAGGTGCTTCGCGTATCCCGGCACTGCTGTTGCCGATGATGAATTGCGCGTTTTTGAGCAATGTCAAAAAATATTCGAAGCGCAAAGACGGAAAAATGCGGAAACGCCGGTTGTCTTCCAAACTTTTATAGGCTTTTAAAATCGCTTTGCTGCCGAGGTCGTTGTTCGGAAAAATAACGACATAGTTGCGAGTGTCTTGCAGCAAGGCTTTTACAAACTCATCGGCATAGGCTTTCATTTGCGTTGCTTCAGTGGTCACCGGGTGAAAAAGTACAAGGGCAAAATCTTCAAACGGAATTTCATAATAGTTGCGTACCGTTGATAAATCGGGTAGTTTGCCCGAAAACATCACGTCCAAGTCCGGCGAACCGATGACGAAGATACTCGAAGGCAATTCGCCCATTTGTTGCAAGCGTTTTTGCGCCTGTTTATTGGCCACAAAATGAATGTGGCTCAACTTGCTCACACTGTGGCGAATGAGTTCATCGACTGTGCCGGAGAGTTCGCCGCCTTCGATGTGTGCCACCAAAATATTGTTGAGTGACCCGACAATCGCGCCGGCCAAAGTTTCCACCCGGTCGCCGTGGATAACGATCAAATCCGGCTGAATCGCCTTGACATAGGCAGACAATCCTTCGATGGTTTTGGCGAGGGTCAAATCCATGGTGGTTTCGTGGGTTTGGTTGTCGAAAGTATGTAGATTTTTAAATCCGCAACGTTCTATTTCGATGAGCGTGTAGCCATAGGTGTGTTGCAAATGCATGCCGGTGACAAATACAAAATTTTCAAAATCAGCTGTTTGTTCAACGGCTTGCATCAAGGGTTTTATTTTGCCGAAATCGGCTCGTGTACCGGTCAGGAAAAGGATTTTTTTCATCTATTGATCTCGTTTTTTTCTCAATTTGTCAACCTCTGCAGCCTCGATATATTTTTCTAATAATGCAGCATATTTTCCATCTGCCCGAATACTGTCAACAATTTCGGCGTGGTTGAATTCCGGTAATTCTACTTCCGGAATTCTTTCTTCGGAATCGACACTCGGGAAATTGCGAAAATCGATTTGTTCTTTCAACAGCAACATCAATTCTTTGGCTTCCGGATCTTCTGGGTTGTAAAATTTGAGTTGTTGGTAAATATTGTAAGGTGAGGCAAAATGCCAAGTCGATACATAATAAGAATCTACAAGTGCTTTTTTGGCATTGTGAACAATGATTTTTTCTAAAATGATGTTTTCCAGCGATACTTTTGCCTTGCTCATAAACATTATTCTGAGTTTTGATACTTGCTTCCAGGAGCGATAAGAATTAAATTCTTTTAACATTTTGACTGTTTCCGCATCGAAATGTATTTGATGTTCCTGTGTTGCCAATTTCAAAATGCTGTCTGTGTATTTATTTTGTTTTTCGTATCGGTTGACATAACTATCAATCATTTGCGTTTTGTCATAGCGTGTGGTTTCACTCAAAAACAATCCTAAAAGCAAGCAACCCATCAAGGCATAAACTGCCCAAAACCCTAACTTATAGCTTCGTCTAATCCAAATACCATTTTGTAAAAAAAGTACCATCACAAATAAAGATGGCAGAAAGTAATATTCGCTAAGGGAAAAAGTATCCATCATGGATAGCCCGACAGCCAGTTTCCAGAAATCAAAGAAAACAAAAATGTACAACCAAAAAAGAAATAAAGAATGGCTTGCGGAAATTTTTGCATAAAAAGATCTTCTTTTGGAAAGTTCTTTTTGTCCGTTCATCCAAATCCAAACGGCTAAGGAAAGGCCCGAAACGCTTGCAAAAAGACCGGTAAACAGGCTATCGATGAAGGTTTTTTCCGGTGGATATTCCGTACTTCTGTTCGCAGTCAGGTTAAACAAACGGAAAGTCTCCCACAAAACATTCAAAAAATAGGCAAAAAAAACAGATGTAAAAAGGCCGGTTAGCAAACCAATCCAAAACCGCTCAATACCGATGGTTTGAATAGAAATATTTTCTTTGCTGAATTTTATATTACTCATTAATCATCGAGTATGAATCAATCCTAACTATTATCCGAAGCAAACCATTCTGCAAAAGACGTAGCGGTTTCGCGGAGTTTCAATGAAAACAACTGCACGTTTTCGGGCAATCGGTTTTTGATGCGATTGGCAAAATCCACAATCATGTTCTCGCTCGTGGGTTGATATTCCACCAAAATCACCTGGTGTTTGCGTTTGCTGAGTTCGTTTGCCAACTCGATGTGGGGCGTGTTTTTGTTGAACACGGTCGCGTGGTCAAACACATCGACGATTTCTTCTTTCACTATCTTTTTAAGGTCGCCAAAGTCGATGACCATGCCTTGTTTTACATGATTTGGATCGGCAATCGGCACGCCCTTGACCGTGACCGAAAGTTTGTAGCTGTGGCCGTGCACGTTGCGGCATTTTCCGTCGTAACCATAGAGTGCGTGCCCGGTTTCAAAACTGAATTCTTTGGTGATGCGTATGTTGCTCATTTTGCTTGGCTGTTGCTTGTTTTTATAGGTCCTTGCGTTAAAATTGGGCAGGTGTTATCCCGGCAAAATTGTCAGTCCGTCGTTGGTTTATATTTTTAATTTACTTATCATACAGATAATGCGCCACACCTTGTTTTTACAAGAAGTTAGCATCCGTTTTTAGTATCCTTTTTCTTTCATTTTTTTCTCAAAATCTTGTCCAACTTTCATTCCCCACTGTTCTCCAATCTGCATAGATTCTAGCATGATCAATGGTGTGTT
>PHDQ01000233.1 GCA_002841025.1 Bacteroidetes bacterium HGW-Bacteroidetes-13
TGACTTTTCGAGGGCTTCCAAATCCGGAAACCAATTGTTTTTTTCTGTCAAATCGTAATAAACAGGTATTGCGCCTGCCAAATGCGTTACAGAAGTATAAGTCGGATAGCCCGGGTTGGGAATTAACGCCTCATCTCCCGGATTTAAAAAAGCTTTTGAAATGTGAAAAATGCCTTCTTTTGAACCCATCAAGGGTAAAATTTCATGCGAGGCATCCACAGAAACTGCATAATAATCGAAGTAAAATTTCCGCATGGCTTCCCGCAATTCGGGCAAGCCTTGATAACTTTGATATTTGTTGGCGCCTGCATCGTTCAGCGAATTTTTGAGTGCATCGATTACTGCCGGCGGCGGCAACAAATCGGGACTGCCTATTCCCAAATTGATGATGGGTTTGCCTTCCGCAATCAGTTTGTTTACCTCCCTGAGTTTTTGAGAGAAATAATATTCTTGAATTTTATTGAGATTATCAGCCTGTTTTATCATAGCTCGTGTGTGTTGTACTCTCCTAAAATGGTCAATTCGGAGGCCATAATCTCCAAGAGAGAAACGGCTTTCCGGTAGTGTTGCTCATCCGCGAACGTAACATCTGCAAAAAAGGAGTACTTCCACGGTAGATTGATGATTGGCAATGATTGTATTTTCGTTAAATTGAGTCCGCAATCGTTCATCACATTCAGTACGGTTGCCAAACTTCCCCTGTCGTGACTCAAAATAAACTTGAGCGATGCCTTGTTGATATTTTCACACGGTTTTTGCTTGTCGGCTGTATTGAGAATCACAAAGCGGGTGCTGTTGTTGTTGATCGTTTGGATTTCAGGTGCGACAATTTCTAAACCAAATATTTCTGCCGCTTTTCGACTGGCGACTGCTGCAATACCTTTAAGCTTTTGTTGACTGATTCGTCGGGCTACTTCGGCTGTATCTTTATCTTCAATCAACTTGATTTGCGGATTTTTATCAAAAAAAACGCGACACTGCAACAACGCCATCGGGTGCGACCAAACTTCTTTCACATCTCTCAGTGTCTGACCGGGCAATACCATCAGGTTGTGGTGAATTGGCAAAAAATATTCACCGATAATTTTCAGATTGTTTTCATCCATCAAAGCGTAGTTGGGAATAATAGATCCGGCAATCGAATTTTCTATCGCCATCACACCCAAATCACACTCTCCGGAAAGCATGCTTTTTACCAATTCTCCAAAACTCATACACTCTTTGACCGCGACATTTTTGTCAAAATATTGCTGCGCCACGATGTGGTGAAACGAACCGGTTACGCCTTGTATGGCAATTGCCTTTTGCATAAAATTTCATTCAAAAAAAAAGCCCCGATATACTTCGGGACTTTTGGTTAGGTTTATCTTGATTTAACAACCCACGGCATGTCCCTTCTTGCTTCTAAAAAAATAG
Organism: Bacteroidetes bacterium HGW-Bacteroidetes-13; assembly: GCA_002841025.1. Taxonomy (GTDB): domain Bacteria; phylum Bacteroidota; class Bacteroidia; order Flavobacteriales; family Flavobacteriaceae; genus UM-FILTER-40-17. The sequence goes on from PHDQ01000233.1 coordinate 1,417, forward strand.
AAGAAGAAAAAATAATAACCGTAAAAGTTGAAAGTCGAATTCATTGCTGTAAATTTCGGTGCTAAAGTAAAAATTCCTTTTGAAACAAATCAAACTTTTTTATTTTTTTTTGTGAAATGTACCGCTTCAAATCCATAATTTTGCTTGAAACCTTCGTTTATGAGTATTTCCATTGAAAACATATCAAAAAGTTTTGGCGAAAAACAAGCTTTGTCCGAGGTGAGCTTTGATCTAGCAAGTGGTTCCGTAACGGGTTTTTTGGGACCGAACGGTGCCGGAAAATCAACATTGATGAAAATACTGACCACCACTTTGCGTGCCGATTCCGGAAAAGCCATCGTAAACGGCTATGACATTTCAAAAAATCCGATGGAAGTGAAACGTGCTGTTGGATATTTGGCTGAAAATAATCCGCTCTACGAATCGATGTATGTGAAAGAATATTTGGCTTTTTGCGCAAATGTATATGCGGTTTCAAAACAAAACATCGATCGCGTAATTGAACAAACAGGGCTTGCGGAAGCTTCCAAACAGAAAATCGGCGAACTCTCCAAGGGTTTTCGACAGCGAGTGGGATTGGCGGCTGCCTTGATTCACGACCCGGCAGTTTTGATTCTCGATGAACCCACCACCGGACTCGACCCAAACCAACTGACCGACATCCGCAACCTCATCCGCGCGTTGGGCAAGGAAAAAACGGTCTTGTTCTCAACGCACATCATGCAAGAAGTGGAAGCCGTTTGTGATTATGTGATTTTGATTGACAAAGGAAAAATCATCACCCACCAACCCATCAAAGAACTCAACAACCAAAAAGAACAACTGATTTTTGTGGAATTTGACTACCGTATCGAAGATGTTTTATTGCAAAAATTACCCCATATTCAGTCGGTCGTCAACACGGATGGATTGGCTTGGGAGTTGAGGTTTGATACCCAAAAAGACATGCGCCCGATGGTTTTCGATTTTGCGCATGACAACGGCTTAAAAATTGTTCAACTCAAGCATCTAAACAAAAATTTAGAAGCCCTTTTTAAAGAACTGACACACTAAATGAGCTTAAAATTGGTTTGATATTTGATGCCATAAAAAAAACTAAACAGATGAAAAATTTAACTTTTGTACTTGCTTTACTTCTCCTTTCCGCCTGCGGACCATCCAAAGTAAAATACGACTTTGACAGACAAGTCGATTTTTCCAAATACCGAACGTATAACATTTATCCCGAACTCAAATCGGGTTTGAACGAATTGGATGAAAAACGCGTTGTCGAACAGTTGGAGCGTGTGCTCGGTTTGGAAGGTATTCGCAAAAGCGAGAACCCGGAAGTGCATATCAACTTTTATTCAAATCAATACGAAACCCCTTCAAACAAATCGATTGGAGTCGGGTTGGGCACGTTCGGCAGACGCGTCGGTGGGTCTGTTTCCGGCGGAATTCCCATCGGTGGCAATGTACTCAATGAAAACCTCACGGTAGATATGATAGATGTGAATACCGGCAGCATGGTTTGGCAAGGGTCGATTTCATCTGCTGTTTCCAAAAGACAAACTCCTGAAGAGCGCGAACTTTTTATCGGTGATTTGCTCAGCCGCATTTTTCAAAAATATCCGCCCCCGATTAAAAAGTAATCAAATTTTCTTGACTTGATTTAACGCTTTATAAACACCTGCATTCAAAGGTGGATTCTTATCTTTGCACAAAACCGATTTTCATGCAATACGCGAATAATATACTCGAAACCATTGGCAACACACCGATGGTCAAACTCAACAAGGTTACAAAGGAAGTGGATGCTTTGGTGTTGGCAAAGGTAGAAACGTTCAATCCCGGTAATTCGGTCAAAGATCGTATGGCGGTCAAGATGATTGCCGATGCCGAAGCCGATGGCAGACTTCAACCCGGCGGAACCATCATAGAAGGCACTTCCGGAAACACCGGTATGGGATTGGCGTTGGGTGCCATTGTCAAAGGCTACAAGCTGATTTGCGTGATGAACGACAAGCAATCCAAAGAAAAAATGGATATTTTGCGTGCCGTGGGTGCGCGGGTGGTGGTTTGTCCAACCGATGTTAGTCCCGAAGATCCGCGATCGTATTATTCGGTTTCCAAAAGATTGGCAAGCGAAACACCCAACTCCTGGTATGTCAACCAATACGACAACTTGTCGAACACCCAAGCCCATTACGAAAGTACCGG
>PHDQ01000234.1 GCA_002841025.1 Bacteroidetes bacterium HGW-Bacteroidetes-13
GAACAAACTGACGATAAAAAAGTTTGTCATCAAAAAAAGAAGCACCGTTGATGCGATGTTGTAGAAGTCTCGTGACTGCTATGGTTTAAACTATTGTTTAAATTTTTACCGGAAGACAATGATTCTTTTAGGTAAATTGTATCTCGCCAAATCCCTATCTTTGTCTAAACAAATCGACCGACATGTCTCAAATAACTGATACACTGCTGATGGTTCGTCCGGCAAATTTCCGAATGAACGAGCAAACCGCCGTCAACAATTTTTTTCAATCCAAGACACCGGCTTCACCCGAACAAGTAAATGCGCTGGCCCAAAACGAGTTTGATAATTTTGTCAAGAAACTGCGCTCGGTCGGTGTGCATGTCATTGTGGTTGATGACACCGCCAGCCCCGACACGCCTGACGCTTTGTTTCCCAACAATTGGATTTCGTTTCATGCCAACGGCAATGTTGCGCTTTACCCGATGTTTGCAGAAAACAGGCGATTGGAAAGACGTGATGACATTCTCGAACGAGTAGAAAGTGAAGGTTTTATCATTGAAAACATCATCGATTACACCACTGCGGAAGAAGAACAAATCTATTTGGAAGGAACGGGTAGTTTGGTGCTCGACCGTGCGCATCAAAAGGCCTACTGTGCTTTATCACCTCGCGCTGACGAAGACTTGATCATCGAATTTTGTGAAGATTTTGAATACACCCCAGTTATATTTACCGCTTATCAAACCGTGAACGATCAACGGCTTCAAATCTATCACACCAACGTGATGATGGCATTGGCGGAAACTTTTGCCGTGATTTGTTTGGAAAGCATCGATGACAAAAGCGAGCGCAAAAACGTCGTCAAACATTTGAAAGAAAACGGCAAAGAAATTATCGACATCTCCGAAGAACAGATGGAAAAATTTGCAGGCAATATGTTACAGGTAAAAAGCAAAAACGGCATTCCTTTTATGGTGATGAGCGAAGTGGCTTTTCAGTGTCTCAGTCAAACCCAGGTAAATGCCATACGCAAACATTGCGAAATTCTTTATTCATCGCTCAGCACCATCGAAAAATGTGGAGGAGGAAGTGCACGTTGTATGATGGCAGAGGTTTTTCTACCGAAAAAGCAATAAACATTGCATCATCAATCGCTTTAGATTTACTTTTCAGCGAAGTTTATTAGCCCAATCCAAACTTTGCAGCCAGCCTTTTTGAAAATTCAAAAAATATCGAATTGGGTTTTTAATCTGCTGTTGATTATAAAACTTAAAAAACAATATGGTTTTGTAGCCATTTAATTGCGTGGTACTGTAATAAAGTTGTCTGAACAACATAATTGTTGGCGAAGGTTTGGGTATTATTAAATCTTGTTGCCACGGCAAAATGGGTTTAATTCTAAACCCACCCATCGGTGCTTTCAGGTGAAGAATCTCCGGTTTCGGCAAAAATAATACATCAAAACCCTTGTTGCGAAGTTGCATTCCAAAATCCGTGTCTTCACCATATCCATGTTCAAATTTCATACTGAAACGAATGTTTTCATTCAAAATACTTGTGTGTAAAAAACTGCATCCGGAGCCAAACATCGAGGTTTGGCTGATGTATGGATTTAAGTTTATTTCGTTTTTTTGTAAGCAATTGACGGTAAACACCTCATGTCCGTATTTTTCAAATGCGGTTAACGAATCATTCATAAAATCGGCATTGAATCTAATGTCATCATCTGCCAAAAACACCCACTCGGAGGTTACATCTTTGAAAGCCAAATTGCGTGCGTTGCAAGCACCGGTTTGATGGATAAAATGATGTTTGATTTGGAAAGGCCAAGTTTCGTTGACTAAAAAGTCGAGTTCAGTTTGGCTCTCAATTTCCGGGTTTTGCTCTACGATGATAACCTTTTCGGGCAAGTGCGTTTGGGCAGCCAAGTCTTTCAATACATCATACAAATATTTTTTCCGACCGATGGTTGGAATGACCACATCGATGGTTTTTCGCTGGACAAATGTCAAGGAAGATTGTACGCTGATGCATTCTAAAATAGAGGGAGAAAATTTTCTTTTCCGGTAGAATAAAGCATTCAAAAATGATAGAACAGGAAATTTTTTCTCATAAATACACAAATTGAGCAGCAGCAAAAATACCCAGCGAGTTTTGTAATGTTGTTTGACAAAACGAAAAAGCAGTTGGTTGTTTGCCTGTTTGACAGTCGGGATCGACAAGTTACCGATGAGTAATTTCGGTTCTGAATAACACAACAAGCCTTGCGACATGACTGTTTTACCGAATGAATGCAGAAAATAGTCGAAGCTACTGTCCAAAATCAGTTCGTTTTCCAAAGCCAACAAAACACTTGCATGCACACCACCCACCCAACTGCTCATCCGCCAAGTTGGATAACGCACATTTTTGTTGATTTTTATAAAGGGAGAATCCTCTACATAACCGATTGCATCCGGCAAAAAATCTGTTTCGCCCGGGTTGAAAGCAGCCATGATTTTTCGGTGGTGAAAAATTCTCTCAAATTCTGAAACATTCAGACCCTCTTTGAGCGCACTGTGGCACCAAACCAGGAATTCGTCCGGATGTTGTTTTGCCGCGTCCAACAAAGCATTGGCAATCGGTTGTCTATCAAAATCTGCTTGCAGCTTGTTGTTGCAAGAAAGCCCTTCGGCATATCCGTTTTGATGAAATAGAAGTATCATTTTTGTGTTTCTTTTGCGATGAAAAGCCGATTTGTCAAAACTAAAGAAGATAATTTGTTTTAACTAAAATTTCAGGATTTAAAATTTTGGGGGAGGTTGTTGAATGTTTTGTGGTAAAATAGGTTTTTAGAAGGATTGGCGTTGAAGTATAAGGTTAGTGGCAAGTTTAAGCACCTAATTTAGCAAATACAAACGGAATGGAAATACGCGAGCCGCGATGCTTCGGGGTTCGTGAGTAGGCGAGAACCTGTCTGCCGACAAGCAGGCTAGCCATTGTTTGCATTGTCACTTGTTTTTTAATCAACAAAGGTTTCTTTTATCACTTCTTTGCATTTTTCTATTTCTGATTTGGTCAGATTTTCAAAAACTCGGATTATTCGTTTTTTATCAACAGTCCGAATTTGGTCAATCGCAATCATTCCTTTTTTTCCGTTATGTTTTACAGAAACCCTTGTCGGATATTTTTTCAGGTTCGTTGTCATTGGCGCAAGGACAATCGTATTTAGATATTTATTCATTTCATTTGGCGAAATGATTGCGCAAGGTCTTGTCTTTTTTATTTCGCTACCGATTGTCTGGTCAAGATTTACAAGAACGATTGCGTATTGATTTAAATCCATTCCTCAAGATTTTCGTCTTCGAACACATCGTTCATAAGTAATTTGTCATCTCCATTTTCACTCATTTTCTTAAATTCCTTTTCCCAATTTTTTCTTGGCAAAGCTATTGGTTTGAGGATGATCTGTCCTTTTTCAAGAATAAGTTCCACTTTATCCCTGATATTGTATTTTTCCAAAATTGTCTTGCTTAAACGAAGTCCTTTTGAATTACCGATTTTGATTATTGATGTTTCCATATTTTTTTAAAATGTTATTACAAAGTAAATACATTTTATTCCAATATCAAAATTTGTT
>PHDQ01000017.1 GCA_002841025.1 Bacteroidetes bacterium HGW-Bacteroidetes-13
CCGTAAAATCCGGGTACGTTTTGCTTGAGTTGACTCCAACTTCCCACAAACGGAATGGCTCTAAGTGCTGAAAAATCAAGTGTTTCCGATTGACCACGTTTGGTAGGACGACTGCCTATATTCGTTTTTGCATAATATTTGAGCGTGCTCATTTTCTCGAGATACGGCAAAAACTTCGGATGATTTTTAAAATCTTTGTAGGCTTCATAGCTGATGGCTGCCAATTGGTCTAAAGTTCGTTTTTCTTCCTCCTTCAAATCGTCAGCGGAAGATTTAAAAATCTCGTTGGTGATGCCTGCGCTGATCAATTGCTCGATGTTGTATTGGCAAGAATCCAACGTCCCAAAATTGGAGCTAATCGTCTGACCTTGTACGGTTAATTGAATTTCTTCATTTTCTATATTGGTTCCCAATGAAGCATAAAATTGATGTGTTTTTCCTCCTCCACGAGCCGGTGGTCCGCCTCTACCATCAAAAAACACAACTTTGACGTTGTTTTTTTGCGAAATTGCGCTCAGTGTTTCTTTGGATTTGTAGATGCCCCAATTGGCCATCAGGTAGCCACCGTCTTTGGTGCCATCCGAAAAACCCAACATGATGGTCTGCTTGTTGTCCCTTCGTTTGAGGTGTTTGCTGTATAATTTGTTGGCATATAAATCAGCCATTACTTTTTCGGCAATTTTCAAATCGTCTATGGTTTCAAAAAGCGGAATGATATCGACCGCAGGACTTTTCCAATCGCAGATTCTAACCAAAGTGAAAGCTTCCATGATGTTGAGTAAACTACCGCAATTGCTGATAATATAGCGGTTGGAACCCCGTTCTCCGTTACGCGATTGTATGGTTTTCATGGCAAAAACAGACTCAATCGTTTTTTTAGCCATCTCGTCTTTTATTTCTTCCGGATTAATTTTAAAATCAATGTGGGTCAAAAAATCTACTTTCTGTTCATCAGACATTTTCGTGTAATTATCCGGAAAAACATGGCCATTTTTAACTGAAAATTGTTTGGCAATCTCTTCCATCACCTGATCGTGTGTTTTGCTGTCCTGACGGATGTCTAAAGACGCAAAATGAAATCCGAAGATGTTGATTTTATTGATAAAACTGTTTAATTCTTCCAAATAAAGCGATTGGTGGTCTTTGATTAAAATCGATCTCACTTCCATCAAAGTGTTCAATATATCTTGTGCTGAAATTGTCGGTTTTCCTCTGTGCAAAAATGTATTAAAATACAGAACTTGTTCGAGGTCGGCAAGTGGTTTTTCCAATTTGTCAAAAGTCAATTTTCGTTTGAGATTTTTTAAATCTCTCGCATAGTTTCTCAAAATTGAAAACCGCAATCTTTCAGCAACGTCCAGTGTTGTTTGAGTTGTAACAAAAGGGTTTCCGTCTCTGTCGCCGCCGGGCCAAAATCCGAGATCTATAATTTCATTGTTGTTGTCAATTTCGTTTAACGAATTGTATTGCATGTAATTATATATATTACTAACCGCTTGATAAAACACGTTTTCCAAATACCAAATCAAACTGACTGCTTCGTCAAAAGGTGTGGGTTTTTCTTTTTTGAAAAAAGGTGTTTTCCCCAATTGAGCCAACAAGTGTTTGATGCTGATTAAATCGTCTTTTTCGATGGCCTTCGCCAAATCGGTGATAATTCCCAAAACCGAACCCGGGTAAAATTGTGTCGGATGAGCTGTCAATACGGTACGGACTTTAAATCGTTTCAGGAATTCTACAAGTTCTTCCTTTTTGCCTTTCTCTTCTGCTTCATCTTTCACACCTCTCAGCGTTCCCCTGCCGTCCATGTTGTTGACAATTGGAAATGCTGCATCTTCAATGGCATCGAAGAGTACAACTTGTCTCTCGATGTATTGAATAAATTTGAAGAGCAATGATATTTTTTCATCTTCTGTTGGCTTTTCCTGATATTTTAAAAAGAAATTTTCAACAATTTGTGAAGGGTTCAGTTTATGCTTAAAACCATTTTCGCATACTTCAGAAAATAAAGGTATTAAAACGCCCGTATTGTTGATGTTGTCAAATGGAAGCGTGATGAAAATACTGTTGTAAATTTGATATTTAGATAAAACGTGCTGATTGAATCGCTCTAATTTAGGCTGTCTGTTCATTGTGAATTTTTTTATAAAATTAAACAAAAAACCCTCTTTCGTAAAATGAAGAGGGTTTTTAAAAATAATTTTATGATTTATGTTATAAATCTTTAAAAATTGTGTGCATCAAGCGTTTTTTGTCGTTGATACTCTCTTCAAGTGAAATCATGGTTTCGGTTCGCATAACCCCTTCTATATCATCAACCATATAAATGATTTCTTTGGCATGTTGCGTATCTTTTGCCCTTATTTTGAGAAATATATTAAATTTTCCGGTAGTCACGTGGGCAACGGTTACATAAGGAATATCGCTGATTCTTTGCAATACAAATTGGGTCTGTGAAGTCTTGTTGAGAAACAAACCGACATATGCGATAAATGAATAGCCTAATTTTTCATAATCCAAAGTCAAAGATGACCCCATGATGATGCCTGCATCTTCCATTTTTTTAACCCGAACATGAACGGTACCTGCTGAAATCAACAATTTTTTAGCGATGTCCGTAAACGGAATTCGGGTGTTGTCAATCAGCATATCTAAAATTTGATGATCTACCTCATCGAGTTTGAATTTTCCCATAATATGATATTTAATTGGTCTGTATTTTCAAGAATGAATAATTTTTTTGTAAAATTAGTAATATTTATTCAAGAAAAGATTAATCCATTTGTAATTTTAACACTTTTTGATAAATTAAACGTTGCCGGCTTTCCCAAAAGGTCTTTCAAAAAAGCTGACTTGTTGGGATGCAAATGTTTTAAGTCAAAAACTTGGTGTCCGAAAAAACCGGACAAATCTCCTATTTTCTCTACATAAGCCGTCAAATTCAATTCATTATCTTTCAAAATTTCTTTGTACAAAATGCCAATATCTAAAAATTGATGGTCTTCAATCGGTATGTTTCGGAGAATGATGTCATAAAAAAGTTGTTGGTTTTCGGGTATTTCTAAATATTCTTTGTATTCAACCTTTTCCCATTGATTCATAGCAATAAATTCAACAGCGGAAAGCAGGGCGCAAAACATAAAAAATCGGGTTTCTTCACGCGTGTAATCACCCTGAAAATGACCGGCTTCAAACAAAAGTGTGGGCGTTCCCATGGATTGAAAAGTGTCGCCGGTGCAGTTCAGATTAAAAGCATCCGAGTATCGACCAATTTGACCGGGCAAAAACGGTTGAAGCGTTTGATTGATGTGCGCGATTACGCACATGCTTTTTATTCTTTCTCTCGTTAGCTTTCTATCGGGATCAGAGGCCGGCGTGAGAAACGAAAGTGTTGCGGGTTTGGGATTTTCGCCTGCACTGAAAATGGTTCGCTGATCGTGCAAATTGAAACAGAAATCAGGTCTTATCTGCTTATACAAGGACTGTAAAATCCTACTTTCGGGTTGAGACAACGCCTGCGCATCTCTATTCAAATCGACTTGATTGGCATTTACACGCGTATAACTTTCGGCTCCATCCGGATTGAGCATGGGAATGATATGAAAAGTAATGCTTTTCAGGAGAAAATCGGCTAATTTGAATTGGTCAGCTTGCTTGAAAAATTGAATCAAATCAAATACGGCTTTGGTAGGTGTCGATTCGTTTCCGTGCATTTGCGACCAAGCTAAGATTTGAATTGATCCCGTTCCAAGTTTGTAATACTTGATGGGTTTTCCCAAAACGGAAGTTCCGAGAATTTTTATTTCCAAAAAGTCTTGCAACGACTTTTCCGCTCGATCGATATGATTAGGTGGTAAATATTTTCCAAAGAGTTGCTCAGTTTTTGATGCTTTGAAATAGCTTTTGTAATCGTGCTGAATCATGGTTAATTTATTTGTTTACAAAATTAAACAAGTGATAGTTTACAAATGTAACATCAAATGATATACATTTGTAAACGATAAACCTTCCTTTTTAACCGCTCTCTCCTGTAAAGTTTACAGCTTTAAAATAAAGTTTTATAAATTGACTTTTAAAATATGATTATCAGTTAATTAAGTTGATTTACGTCAAGTGTTACTTTATAATTATTTGAAGTTTTTTACATTGTTTTCGTTGAAATTGGGTATTTATTATTACATTTGTAAACAATTTGTTTTGCAAAATGATCAACACGGAAGACTTCATAAAAAGACTACAAATCTTACTCCAACATTACGGGTTGACTGCTTCTGCTTTTGCCGATTCTTTGGATGTACAGCGGTCGAGTGTTTCGCATATTGTTTCCGGAAGAAATAAACCCAGCCTCGATTTTGTGCTAAAAATTCTTCACGCCTATCCCGAAGTTGATTTGCAATGGTTGCTCAACGGGAAAGGAAATTTTCCGAAAGTAACTGAACCAACATCAGAAAATACAATTGTAAATAAAACGGTAAGCGTACAATCCAATCTCTTTGAGAAAAGTGAAACAAGTGTCGATCCGACTAAAAAAATTGCGGATTTGCAAAACTTGCGTGCTGCAGCAAACGATGACATTGAACAAATTGTGATTTTTTATAAAAACGGTCAATTTAAAATCTACAAGAACCTCCATTGAGTTTTATTTTCCATTGCACATTTAGAAGAAATCTTATCTCACGAATGCCCGGGTCGTGCAAATTCCTCGATTAAATTGATTAAAATTAATATCGGGAATACAAATGCAACATCTATTTGTCTATTGCACAAAAAACACCAAGCAATCCCATTTTAAAAAAACGCTTTGTGGAATTTGTGAAAAAACTTTGTGAAACCCTGTCTGCCGTCAGGCAGGTTTGTGTAATAGCTCTATCAATAAAGACACTTCTCCTTTCAGACAAAACGAACTGACGTTTTTTAGAAATTGAATTTAAGTGTACAAATAGTTTTTGTTTTCATAAAATCGATTTGCTTTTTATTGTTTGCCAATTTCAGCAAAAGTTGTAATTTGACGCATTGTTAAAAATTCAATGATACCCGATACGCTTTTACTTCCGATTGAATATACCAAAGGTGTTGGCTCCACTCGGGCAGAAGTTCTGCGGTCGGAATTGGGCATTCATTGCGGTTTGGACCTTCTCCAATTTTTTCCCAATCGATACGTTGACAAATCCCGATTTTATAAGATCAATGAACTAATCGCTTCGGGCGTGGAAGTTCAAATTATCGGACGGATTGTTCATTTAAAAACCATCGGGCAAAAAAGAGGAAGCCGATTGGTAGCCACTTTTGTCGATGAAACCGGGCAGATGGAATTGGTGTGGTTTCGCTCTCAAAAATGGTTTTCGGAACATCTGAAAATAAATGAACCTTATGTGGTGTTTGGGCGCGTCAACCTTTTCAACGGAATTTTTTCCATGCCACACCCGGAGATGGAACTGCTGAAAGATTTTGAAGTTTCTTTCAAGCCGGGTATGCAAGCCATCTATCGTTCGTCAGAAAAACTCACCAACAGAGGGATTACCAACCGGTTTATCAGCGGACTCATCGCACAGTTTTTTAAAAATACGACCGCTCATTTTGAAGAGTCTCTTTCAACTAACATCTTGCGCAAGTACGGGATGATTTCTAAAACAGTAGCACTTTTTGCCATTCATTTTCCTGAAAATCCGGAGCAGTTAGCCAAAGCGCAGTTCAGGCTTAAATTTGAAGAATTGTTTTTTATTCAACTTCAACTGATTGCCAAAAACCTGTATCGAAAAAATAAAATAAAAGGTTTTCGCTTTGAAAAAATAGGTACACATTTCAATGCTTTCTATCACAATCATTTACCCTTTGAACTCACTGCTGCACAAAAAAAAGTTTTGAAAGAAATAAGAAATGATTTGGGTCAAACCGCGCAAATGAACCGCCTTTTGCAAGGAGATGTCGGCTCCGGAAAAACCATCGTCGCGCTGATGGCAATGTTGATGGCAATTGACAACAATTTTCAAGCTTGCCTGATGGCACCTACTGAAATTTTGGCAAACCAGCATTTCCAGTCTATTTCAGAGCAATTGAAAGACATGAATATAAACGTCCGATTATTGACCGGTTCGACCAAAAAGTCGGAACGAAAACCACTTTTAGAGAAATTAGAATCCGGTGAAATACATATACTTATCGGTACCCACGCACTGTTGGAAGATCCTGTACAGTTCAACAACCTCGGTTTGTGCATCATAGACGAGCAACATCGGTTTGGCGTGGCACAACGTTCCAAAATGTGGTACAAAAACGAGCATCCGCCCCACATTTTGGTGATGACCGCGACCCCCATTCCGCGCACATTGGCGATGAGTTTATACGGAGATTTGGATTTGTCTGTTATCGACGAGCTTCCACCCGGCAGAAAGCCCATCAAAACCATTCATCTATTCGAAAGTAAACGATTGAAATTGATACGTTTCATGAAAGATGAAATTCAAAAAGGAAGGCAGATTTACATGGTTTATCCTTTGATTCAAGAGTCTGAAGTGATGGATTTAAAAAATTTAGACGACGGTTACCTGGCTTTGTTGAGGGATTTTCCCATGCCTGAATATCAAGTAAGTGTGGTGCACGGAAAAATGAAAGCGGAAGACAAGAATCGGGAAATGGAGCGATTTGTCAGTGGCATTACAAACATCATGGTGGCTACAACCGTCATAGAAGTTGGTGTAAATGTACCCAATGCGAGTGTGATGGTCATCGAAAGTGCGGAGCGTTTCGGTTTGTCTCAACTCCACCAACTCAGAGGGCGCGTGGGGCGAGGTGCTGAACAAAGTTTTTGTGTACTGATGAGTGGCAACAAACTCTCAGATGAAGCCAAAACCCGCTTGGAAACCATGGTCACAACTGCAGATGGCTTTGAAATAGCAGAGGTAGATTTGAAATTGCGCGGTCCGGGTGATTTGATGGGAAAACAACAAAGTGGCGTGCTCAATCTGAAATTGGCAGACTTATCCAAAGATCAAAACATCTTGATGATGGCGAGACAAGAAGCCATTGAAATTTTCAAGAACGACCCGGCGTTATCAAGCAATGATAATATAGCTATACACAAAGCATATTCACATTTAAACAGCGAAAAAGGAATTTGGGGATATATCAGTTGAAAATAGATTTCCGTCTTTAACCTGTTTTGGCTTATGCATTAAACAATGGTTATAAGCTTGAATTCTAATTAATAAAGAGGTCTATATCATTAAAAGTTCTATATTTGAATATCAAATTCTGTTACAGTTTCCGTTTAATACTATTTCAATTCTAAAAACCCAAAGTTATAACGATGAAAAAAATTAATCTTACGCTCGTTCTGTTATGCTCTATTTGGATTGGGCAAGCACAAAAATCAACTGAAAAAGTATTAACTTCTCTTGATCAACAAACTGCTTTTTACAGCAACATCGCCTTTCAAATATGGAACTACGCTGAAATGGGCTATCAGGAAGAAAAAAGTGTTGAACTGCTTTCCAAAACTTTGGAAGAAGCGGGTTTTCAAATTAATATGGGCGTAGCTGGAATGCCCACCGCTTTTGTTGCAGAATACGGTAGTGGCGCGCCAGTTATTGCTATCATGGGCGAATTTGATGCATTACCGGGTCTTTCACAAAAAGCACTACCTGAAAAAATATCCGACGACAAAGCAGCAGGTCATGCCTGTGGTCATCATCTTTTCGGAACGGCATCTACTGCGGCCGCAATTTCCTTGAAAAACTGGTTAAAAGACAACAAACAAAAAGGTACCATTCGATTTTATGGAACGCCCGCTGAAGAAGGTGGTTCAGGAAAGGTTTATCTCACGCGTGCTGGAATGTTTAACGATGTTGATGTAGTATTGCATTGGCATCCCAACAGTGCAAATGTTGCAAATCCCGGAGCTGCATTGGCAAACAAATCTGCTAAATTCAGGTTTTATGGAATTTCCGCACATGCTGCAGCCGCTCCCGAAAAAGGCCGATCGGCTTTAGATGGTGTAGAATCCATGAATTATATGGTTAACATGATGCGCGAACACATACCCTCAGATGTGCGAATTCATTACGTCATCACTAACGGTGGAAAAGCACCCAACGTTGTTCCAGATTTTGCCGAGGTTTATTACTATGCAAGACATCCGCAAAGAGATGAAGTCGTCAAAATTTTTGATCGAATTGTAAAAGCCGCAGAAGGTGCAGCTTTGGGAACCGGTACGCGTATGGACTATGAAATAATCGGCGGTACCCACGAACTCTTACCAAATTTGACACTGCAAGAAGTTGTCTATAAAAATCTTCAGAAGGTCAGCGGATATAAATATTCAGCAGAAGAAAAAATATTTGCTGAAAAAATAGCCCAATCTTTAGGCAATGCCTTAGACGTAAAATATGTGGAGGGCGTATCACCATTCGATCCAAATGCAAAACCGGGTGGATCAACGGATGTTGGCGATGTCAGCTACAATGTTCCAACTGTCGGATTTGGCACGGCAACTTGGGTTCCGGGAACAGCGGCACACAGTTGGCAAGCAGTCGCCGCAGGTGGCACAAACATTGGAGTCAAAGGCATGATGGTTGCCGCCAAAACATTGACAATCACAGGGATAGAATTGTTTCAAAATCCGGAACTCATCAAAAAAGCGAGAGTCGAGTTTGAGGAAAGAAGAGGGAAAGATTTTCAATACGTGCCCTTGTTAGGTGATAGAGAACCAGCACTAAATTATCGCGAAAATTAATTTTCCAAAGTCATTGTTTGCGAATAGTTTCTCCATTTGTCTATTGCTTTTGAAAAATCCTCCGGCAACTCCGAATCGAAGAACATCTTTTCTCCGGTTTTAGGATGAATAAAACCGAGTGTTTTTGCATGCAGTGCTTGTCTGGGGATAATTTTAAAACAATTGTCCACAAATTGTTTGTACTTGGTAAATGTTGTTCCTTTTAAAATGAGGTTTCCGCCGTATCGCTCATCATTAAACAGTGGATGCCCAATGTGTTTCATGTGAACGCGTATCTGATGGGTTCTACCGGTTTCTAAGGTGCAGGCAACAAGTGTCACATAACTGAAACGTTCCAAAACTCGGTAGTGCGTAACAGCGTGTTTTCCAATGGTTTCATCTTCAAAAACAGTCATTTGCAATCTATTTTTCGGATGACGGGCAATGTTTCCCTCGATACGACCTTCCTCTTGATCGATATTTCCCCAAACCAAGGCGTAATACGTTCGCTCAGAAGTTTTATTGAAGAATTGCTTAGCCAATTTGGTCATGGCTATTTCTGTTTTGGCAATTACCATCAACCCGCTCGTATCCTTATCGATTCGGTGGACAAGTCCCGGACGCTTTTCAGTATTTAAAGGTAAGTTTTGAAAATGATAAGCCAAAGCATTGACCAAAGTGCCTGAATAGTTTCCGTGTCCCGGATGAACGACCATTCCTGCGGGTTTGTTGACAATCAACAAATCATCGTCTTCATAAACAATATCCAACGGAATATCTTCAGGAGTCAGCAAGAATTCATAAGGTGGATGATCAAATAAAACGGTCACCACATCATTGGGTTTGACTTTGTGGTTTGATTTTACGGGTATATCATTCACGAAAATATTTCCATCAGCAGCAGCTTGTTGAATTTTGCTTCGAGTGGTATTTTCGACAAAATTGGCTAAAAACTTATCGACACGTAAAGGAACTTGTCCTTTGGTGGCTACAAAGCGATGATGTTCATAACGATCGCCATCGCCATCCGGCAAATCAAAAGATTCTAAATTTTCATCCATTTTTCTTAGGGGAATTGATTATAACTGACCACTGCCGTCACCCAAAATCAAATCTATTTTTGAGGTTTTTTTGAGTTTTTCACCGGGATTTATTTTTTTTCCTTTGAATTGTATTTCCAAGACCACATCTCTGCCTATGTTTTTTTGATAGAGGGTATCCCCTATTATAAAACCCATAGATTTGAGCGTAGGCTCTGCCTGCCTATAAGTTTTTTGAACAACGTTTGGCACAGTCACGTCTCCAAAATCGGAGGGGTTGATTGTGAGATATATTTTTCTATTTTCTTTGACAAAACTACCGGGCTTGGGCGTTTGATCTATCACGGAAAATCGGGGATAATCCGGATTGAAATTGGCTGAATCCATCACGATGTAGCTCATTTGCTTTTCTGACAAAAGCTTATTGACTTCTGAAAGTGTTTTTTTACTCAAATCAGGGACCAATATTTTCTGATTGTGATTGGTCAAATAGTCCAGCCAATACATGATTCCCGTAATAAAAAGAGTTAAAATTAGAACCGCAATCGCCAGATTTCTAAAAAAAACGCTTCTCAGAAAAGATTTTAACAACTCCATAAATCAATATTGAGGATTTTGTTGAATTGCAAAGATAGGAAATTTAGACACGTAAATTTGTGCTAACTTCATAGAACTACCTCACATTTCAATACTGTATTTTTAATTTTGAACAAAGATTAAAGTTAAGCTGGTTTTCTTTATTTTTGTGCATGCATAAAAACCTTTATCTGATTCCGCTTATTTTAATGCTTGGCGCTTGTTTTCAAGCTGAAAAAAACTGTCGTAATTTTCGCTTGGGAAACTATCAATTTACAACCATTTTAGGGAAAGACACCTTGATTTCTCGATTTGAAAGATTTGAAAATTATGAAGTGGAATATTTCAACCAAAAAATAGATACTTCAACGGTAAGATGGGTAAATGATTGTGAATATATTCTGAAAAACAAAAATCCAAAAAATATGTCTGAACAAAAATCAGTCTCTATTCGAATATTAAGCACAACAGACAGCACTTATACATTTGAATATGGCGTGGTTGGAGAAAGCAAAAAATCAAAAGGAACCGCAAAACGAATCAAATAATTATGGGCATATTTTTTACGCCGGAGGCCATATTAGCACTCCTCACGCTTACTTTCTTGGAAATCATTTTGGGAATAGATAATATTATTTTCATATCAATTGTCACCGGAAAACTACCTGTTGAAGAACGTAAAAAAGCCACGCGATTGGGTTTGTTTTTAGCCATGTTTATGCGGATTGGTTTGCTTCTCGGCATTTCTTATTTGATTGCCATGAAAGGTGTTTGGCTGGAAATAGATTGGAGTTGGTTTAAGGTGGATGTAACCGGGCAAGGAACGATATTGCTCTTTGGCGGTCTATTCTTAATTTATAAGAGTACCAAAGAAATCAGGGAGAAAGTCACCCATGAAGAACAGTTGTCGGCTGAAAAAAAACAAAAAAAACTGCACACTTTTTCTGGTGTGATTCTTCAGATTATTTTAATTGACTTAATTTTTTCGATTGATTCTATTTTAACCGCAGTGGGGATGACCAACGGAATTGCGGGTGCATTGCCCATCATGATAACTGCCGTTGTCATCTCAGTCGTCATCATGATGTGGTTTGCCGTTCCGGTCGGCAACTTTGTAAACAACAACCCGACCATACAAATTTTGGCTCTTGCTTTTTTGATTTTGATTGGTTTTATGCTCATTACCGAAAGTGCGCATCTCTCGCACGCCAGTGTATTCGGTCAAGAAGTAGGAGCTGTTCCCAAAGGCTATCTATATTTTGCGATAGCATTTTCGCTCGGCGTAGAATTTCTAAATATGCGGGTGAGAAAAAAATAAAGGGCTTTGAGAAATAGCCTCAAAGCCCTTGTATAGATTTATTTATGTTGTTTATTACTGATTATAAAACGCGAAAAACTTCTCCAAATCTGCAAGATTAGACAAATTCAATTTATTCTCTTTTAAATAATTTTGAATTTCTAACTTCCGATTTTCCGGAAAAAGTGCAATGAATTTTCTTTTTTGTTTTGGAATATATACAGGTTGATTAAATCCCTCAAACCTAACAAAGTAGGTTTCGTTGTCTGTAAACTTAGGAGCAACGGCTCTGATAAATGAATTTTGTGCCGGCTGACCTTCCATATAAAACTTGCGTTTTTTTATCAATAGGTTGGTGTTTTTACCCTTTAATTTTTCAATAAAATACCCCTCGCGAAAAACTTCATCTAAAACATAACCCAATAAAAAATAGTTTAAACCATTGATGTTTACATGTATATCTTTAGATTTTAAAAGTGCCCCTGTTTCTTCACCATTCATGATTTGTATTTCATCAGCGTAAACATCGTATCGCAAGGGAAATTCTCCTTCCAAATTGTCTTTGTAAAACAACTTACCAAAAGTAAAATCTTTGTATTCATAAGGCGAACCTTTCATATTTGGCAACACGTATTTGTCCGGCTCTTTCAACTTTTTATTAAACACATCGCTCCAAGCGGTACCATCGTAAAAAGATCCAACTCTAAAATTCCCAACACCATTCTGCGCTATTGTATTATTAAAAACACATATTGATAATGCAGTCAAAATCATAAATTTTATTTTCATAATTTTTTTTTAAAGTTCTAATTCCATTTGTTGCTGTCCAAAACTATCTAAATTTTTCTTTTTATTTTCAATATTTAACATTTTATTTTCTGTTTCTATTTCATCGGTGACTACTTCTATGTCTTCCGCAGAGATGACTTCCTCTCCCTCTTCGTATGGCAATGGTTCTAAATGATTTATCACTTTTATCTTATCGGTTGTCAATTGATTTCCTTGTGCTTTAATTCCTTTGACTGCTATAAAATTCTCAACATCTATTGTTTGGTTGGGTTTTGGGTCTTTGCCTTTGACTTTTTCGAAGACAATTTCCATCACAGGTCGGTGCGCAGTCGAAACAATTTCTAATCTAGATTTAGCGTTTTCCGTGATAATGAGTTCATCCCTGTTTTCATTTTCAATCAAAAAACGTTTGACAAAGTATCGCTCTTTTTCGCCTTCAAAATAAATTACCGATATTGGTTTATTCGGAATCCATTTTTCCAAAACAATCATGTCGTCATCAAAATGCAAATTTAAATCGGGAATTACGGTCTTAACAACTCCTTTTTGGTTTACTATCAGCAATCGGTCATCACCAGAAAATTCGCCCAATAATTCGCCCCTCACATCTACGTTGAGACGCATCACTGTGTCGTCAAACCATATTTTACGAGGTTTGAGTGTGGAAACTCCTTTTTCTTTCAGTTCAATTTTTTTGACGGAATGTTTGGTGACCAAATTACCTTTGGCGTCTCTCCCTTTGATTAAAAAATCGGCAAAATCCAAATCCCATTTCACCTTTTTGATTGTGCTCATCTGGCGAAGTAAAACGGTGATTACTTCAGCCTCTCCGTTCGGATTTGCGGTGAAATAAAGCACTTCACTCCCCTTTGCGCCCGATGTCAAATCGTATGGTTTGTCTCTGGTTACCCCAAAAACAGCAAATCTTTTTAGATAAGTTGGTCCAGATTTTCCATCTCGGTAAATCAGGTTGTAAATGGTACGCTTGTCTCGTTTTTTAAAGACCGCCACGTGTATGATGTCCTTGCCAATAAAGGTCTTGGCATCTACTTTGGTGACTATCATCTTGCCTTCTTTAGTGAAAATCACGATGTCATCTATATCTGAACAATCGCAAACATATTCGTCTTTCTTAAGAGATGTTCCCACAAAACCTTCGTCTCTGTTGACATAAAGTTTGGTGTTTCGAATAACTACTTTAGTCGCTTCGATATCGTCAAACGGTCTGATTTCTGTTTTGCGCTCTTTGCCCTTGCCGTAATTTTTTTTGAGACTGGAAAAATAATCGATGGCAAAAACAATTAGATTTTCCAAATGATGCTTGACTTGGGTAATTTCGCCTTCCAACGCTTCTAATTTTTCTTTGGCTTTGTTGATGTCAAATTTGGAAATGCGTTTGATGCGAATTTCAGTCAAACGGACGATGTCATCTTCTGTAACTGCTCTTTTTAGATGGGTAATGTGCGGTTTCAAGCCCTTGTCTATTGTGGAAATAACGCCTTCCCACGTTTCAACTTCTTCGATGTCGCGGTAGATTCTGTTTTCGATAAAGATTCGTTCCAGCGAAACAAAATGCCACTGCTCTTCCAATTCTTCCAATTGAATTTTCAATTCGCTTTTGAGTATCTCAACAGTATGATCGGTCGAACGACGCAACATGTCTGAAACCCCGGTGAATAAAGGTTTGTTGTCCTCAATCACACAACCCAAGGGAGAAATAGAAACTTCACAATTCGTAAATGCGTACAGCGCATCGATGGTTTTGTCTGGCGAAATTCCGGGCGGAAGGTGAATCAAAATCTCAACATCTGCGGCCGTGTTGTCATCTATCTTCTTAATTTTGATTTTTCCTTTTTCATTGGCTTTGATGACACTTTCAATCAACGAGGAAGTGTTTGTGCCAAAGGGTATTTCGGTAATGACCAAGGTGCTTTTGTCCAATTGGCTGATTTTCGCCCGAACCCGGGCTTTTCCCCCGCGCATGCCATCGTTGTAATCAGCAAAATCAGCGATACCACCGGTTGGAAAATCAGGATATATCTGAAACGGCTTGCCTTTCAAATGTTTGATAGACGCATCGATTAATTCAATAAAATTATGTGGTAAAACCTTGGTTGACAAACCAACGGCAATCCCTTCTGCGCCTTGGGCCAGCAACAAAGGAAACTTAATCGGCAAATTGACCGGTTCTTTTTTTCGCCCGTCATACGATTGTTGCCAAGTCGTAACTTTGGGACTAAAAACAACTTCAAGTGCAAATTTGGACAAACGCGCTTCGATGTATCGAGAAGCTGCTGCGCCATCTCCTGTCAGAATGTTTCCCCAGTTTCCCTGGGTATCTATAAGTAAATCTTTTTGTCCGAGCTGTACCATGGCATCGGCTATACTCGCGTCGCCGTGCGGATGATATTGCATGGTGTTCCCGACTACATTGGCTACTTTGTTGTATCGACCGTCATCCAGCTCCTTCATGGCGTGAAGAATACGACGCTGAACAGGTTTGAGTCCATCCTCTATAGCTGGAACCGCACGTTCTAGAATTACATAAGATGCATAATCCAAAAACCAATCTTTATACATGCCTGATACCCTTTTGATGGTCTCATTCTCATTTTGATTGTCTGATGAATTATCTAAACTCTCGTTCAATATATCTTCCGAATCCATTTTATTTATTTTCTAATGCTTTGGTAAGCGAATATTTTAGATCTCTTATTCTTTTTTTATTGACAAAACTAAATAGAAAGGTTTTTGTTTGTAGCTGAAAATTTTGTTTATAGGTTAACCTTAATTTATATCCAATTAAAAAACTTGTGACCTTAAATTTAATCAATTTACCTTTTTCGATTGATAAATTTTTTGTTCTGTACTCCAAAACATTGGATAAAAACAATCCTGAATTTTTAAAAATTAACGCATTTGAACCGCTGTCGTATTTGAAAAACAAAAAATATTTATGTATCAAAATCAAAATGCTCAATAAAAATAGAGAGGTCGCCAAATCAAACCCAATAGAAAAGTCATATATCTCGCTAAAAAAATAATATATAGCTCCAAAAAGCAGAACCAATATGTATAAAACCGGTACAACTTTCTTAACTCTGTGGTTTTCTAAATGCATGCCCTTTTTGATTATTCCGCTAAATCTAATTCTACCTTCAAATTGTCGATGATAAACTCTTGTCTTTCCTGGGTGTTTTTTCCCATATAAAAACTCAACAGCGAATCGATGGTGGCTGTTTTGTCCAACATCACAGGGTCGAGTCGGATATTCTCGCCAATAAAATGCTTGAATTCATCCGGCGAAATCTCACCAAGTCCTTTAAATCGGGTTAGCTCGGGCTTGCTTCCCAATTTTTCGATGGCTGTATTTCGCTCTTCTTCGGAA
The DNA here is from genome assembly GCA_002841025.1 of Bacteroidetes bacterium HGW-Bacteroidetes-13. GTDB lineage: Bacteria > Bacteroidota > Bacteroidia > Flavobacteriales > Flavobacteriaceae > UM-FILTER-40-17. Next base: position 15,801 of record PHDQ01000017.1, read on the forward strand.
TAGCAATAATGTGTTTCTTTTTTATTTCGAACCCTGTATAGGGGTGTTTGCAAGATGTATAAATGTCCCTCTTTGATGAGTTCGGGGAAAAATTGTAAAAAGAAAGTAATCAACAACAAACGAATGTGCATCCCGTCCACGTCGGCATCGGTCGCAATCACAATGTTGTTGTACCGAAGATTTTCAATGCCGTCTTCAATATTCAAAGCAGATTGAAGCAGGTTAAATTCTTCGTTTTCATAGACAATTTTTTTACTCATCCCGTAACAGTTCAGCGGCTTTCCTCTCAAACTGAATACCGCTTGGGTGTTGACATCTCTCGATTTGGTGATTGACCCGCTTGCCGAATCGCCCTCGGTGATAAAAAGCGTGGTTTCCAAACTCCGGTCGCTTTTAGAGTCGGACAAATGCACCCGGCAATCGCGTAACTTTTTGTTGTGCAAGTTTGCTTTTTTCGCTCGTTCGCGCGCCAATTTCTGAATACCGGAAAGCTCTTTTCGCTCTCGCTCGGCTTGCATGATTTTTTTGAACAATGCATCGGCCGTTTGCGGGTTTTTATGCAAATAATTGTCTAACTGCGTTTTGATGAAATCAGTTATATATGCACGCACACTCGGCAAGTCCGGACCCATATCCGCAGAACCTAATTTTGTCTTGGTTTGCGATTCGAAAACAGGCTCCATCACTTTAATACTTACCGCACTCACAATAGATTTCCGGATGTCTGCGGCTTCAAATCCCTTGTTGTAAAACTCACGGATGGTTTTTGCCAGCGCTTCTCTGAATGCTGCCTGATGGGTTCCGCCTTGGGTGGTGTGTTGTCCGTTGACAAACGAATGATATTCCTCGCTGTACTGGGTTTTGCTGTGCGTGAGTGCTACCTCAATGTCTTCACCGATCAAATGGATAACCGGATAAAGTCTGTCGTCTTCCGGAATGTTTTCCTCCAACAAATCTTTGAGTCCGTTCTCGGAATAAAATTTTTCACCATTGAAAAGTATCGTCAATCCCGTATTGAGATAGACATAATTTTTGAGCATACGCTCAATGTATTCATTTCTATATCTGAAGTTTTTGAAAATTTGGGTGTCCGGAATGAAGATCACTTTGGTGCCTTTCCGCTTGGTAGATTCAATTAAAGGTTCATCTAAGGTTAGATTTCCTTCCGAAAACTCTACCCCTTTTTGTTGGTTGTCGCGAACAGATTCTACCCTAAAAAATGATGATAAAGCATTGACTGCCTTGGTGCCGACACCGTTCAAACCAACCGATTTTTTAAATGCTTTGGAATCGTATTTCCCGCCCGTATTCATTTTAGAAACAACATCGACCACTTTTCCCAACGGAATTCCGCGACCGTAATCTCTCACGGTAACGGTTTGTTCTTTGACGGTAACTTCGATGGTTTTTCCACCACCCATCACAAACTCATCGATTGAGTTGTCTAAAACTTCTTTGAGTAAGATATAAATGCCATCATCTGGTGAAGAACCGTCTCCCAACTTACCGATATACATACCTGGACGCATCCGGATGTGTTCTTTCCAATCGAGGGAACGAATGTTATCTTCGGTGTATTTGATATCTTCAGACATAGGGCAAAATCAAATCGGATTTTGCGCTAAGATACTATATCAAATTAAATTATAAAAAGCAGAAACCGATTAAGTCTATATTATTTTTTAACAACTTATACATTAAACCTGAAATGCATCACATCGCCGTCTTTCACCACGTATTCCTTGCCTTCCACGCGCATCTTTCCGGCTTCTTTTACCTTAGATTCGCTGCCGTATTTCACAAAATCATCGTAAGCGATGACTTCCGCACGAATAAAACCTTTCTCAAAATCGGAATGGATGACACCTGCTGCTTGTGGTGCTGTGTCGCCTACTTCTATCGTCCACGCGCGAACTTCTTTGACTCCTGCCGTAAAGTAGGTTTGTAGGTTCAAAAGTTTATAGGCCGAACGTATCAATTTGGATGCTCCGGCTTCGTCTAACCCGATGTCTTCCAAAAATAATTGACGCTCTTCGTAACTTTCCAACTCGGTGATATCCGCTTCAGTCGCAACTGCCAATACGATCAATTCGGCATTTTCATCTTTGATGGCTTCGCGAACTCGATCGACATAAGCATTCCCGTTTTTTGCAGCAGCTTCATCCACGTTGCAAACATACAACACCGGTTTTCCCGTCAGCAATTGCAGTCCTTTGACCAATTCGCTTTCATCCTCACTTACTTCGACGGCTCGTGCCGAAATGCCTTTGTTTAAAGCATCTTTGTAACGCAACAAAAGCGATTGTTCTTTCAAAGCTTCTTTGTCGCCAACTTTGGCAGCGCGGTTTACTTTTTCCAACTTCTTCTCAACGGTTTCCAAATCTTTGAGTTGCAATTCGATATCGATGGTTTCTTTGTCACTCACCGGATTGATTTTTCCGTCCACATGCACGATGTTGTCGTTGTCAAAACAACGCAACACATGAATGATGGCGTTGCATTCGCGGATATTCCCCAAAAATTGATTGCCGAGACCTTCTCCTTTGCTGGCTCCTTTCACCAATCCCGCGATATCGACAATTTCTACGGTAGCGGGTAAAACACGTTCCGGATTGACCAATTCTTCTAACTTTTGCAAACGTGGATCGGGAACATTGACGACGCCCAGATTGGGTTCGATGGTGCAAAACGGAAAATTGGCACTTTGTGCCTTTGCATTTGACAAACAATTGAAAAGTGTTGATTTACCAACATTCGGCAAGCCGACGATTCCTACCTTCATACGAGTGTTTTTTTGAGCGGCGAATATACGATTTTAAAAAACGTAATGAAATAGTTCTCAGCGATGAAAATTTTGTACTTCATTGGTTTTTATTTTGATTATTTTTGAGAAAATTTCAAACTAATGTTCCGGTTTCCGAAGATTCTCTTTTTGTTGCTGTTAATTATCGGTTGTAAAAATGAAGTTAAAAGTAAAAAAAATGAATCGTCCGATGCGCACATTATCCGACCCAAATACGCGAAAGGTTTTTATTTACAGGAATTTAATCATTTTAAAATACTGACGGTTACCCAACCTTGGCTGGGTGCAGATCAATCTATTTCTTACATTTTGGCGAATCAAAATGTCGAAATTCCTAATGCGTACCAAAAATATCCGGTCATTCGAATTCCCGTGAAAAAAATCGTTGTGACTTCAACTACGCACATTCCCTCATTAGAAATGCTTGGAAAAGAAAAAACTTTGGTTGGATTTCCCGAGACCAATTATATCTCATCCGAAAAAACACGCGAGCTGATTGATACCGGTAAAATTGTTGATTTGGGGGCAAACGAGTCCATCAATTCCGAATTGATGCTTTTGTTGCATCCTGAAGTTTTGGTTGGTTTTTCGGTCAATCAACGCAACAAGGCTTACGACAATTTCGAAAAGGCAGGTATTCAAGTCATCTACAACGGCGATTGGACAGAAACCTCTCCCCTTGGAAAAGCCGAATGGATTAAGTTTTTTGGTGCTTTGTACGGTTTGGAAAACAAAGCCGACAGCATTTTTGACCGAATCGAAAAAAACTATCTTGAGGCTGTTCAACTTTCAAAACAGACGACAAACAGACCAACCGTTATCAGCGGAACATTGTTTAAGGATGTTTGGTATCTTCCGGCGGGCGAAAGCTGGGCTGCTCAATTTCTAAGCGATGCGGGAGCCAATTATCTTTGGAAAGAAACCAAAGGAACGGGAAGTTTGTCGCTCAGCATCGAAAATGTTTTGGAAAAAGCAAGCCGGGCAGATTTTTGGATTGGTGCAGATTCGTTTGCTACTTTTGACGAGTTGAAGAATGCAAACATTCATTACCAGAAAATTAAAGCCTTCCGAAATCAGAATGTTTATTCGTACAGTACGACTAAAGGCCTGACCGGGGGAAATTTGTACTTCGAGTTGGCACCGAACCGACCCGATTTGGTATTGAAAGATTTGATTCATATTCTTCATCCGGAATTGTTGCCGAATCACGAAAATGTGTTTTTTAAAAAGTTACATTAATTGAAAGATTTAAGTGAATATCGCATGTTGTTTGCCGGATTAAATTTAATCCTGCTCACCGTTATTTTGTTAAACATCACCCTTGGATCTGTAGATATTCCCATCGATGAAGTTGTCCGAATTTTGATTCGCCAAACGACCGATAACGAGAATTGGAAATACATTATTATAAACTATAGATTGCCTAAAGTACTAGTCGCCATGTTTGTCGGTTGTGGCTTGAGTGTCAGTGGCTTAATGATGCAGACGCTTTTTAGAAATCCCATGGCCGGACCCTATGTGTTGGGCATCAGTTCGGGTGCGAGTTTAGGGGTTGCATTGCTTGTTTTGGGCGGTTCTACTTTTGGCGGTGCTGTTGCATTTCTATCCGGTTTGGACTACAGTTTGGTCTTTGTTGCGAGTTTGGGCGGATTTATGGTGATGTTAGCCATATTGGCAATGTCACATCGCGTGAGAGATACCTTGTCCCTGCTCATCATCGGCTTGATGTTCAGCAGTCTGACAGGAGCTTTGGTGAGCGTGTTGGCATATTTCGCGCCGGCTGCCTCTCTGCAAAAATACTTGTTTTGGTCATTGGGTAGTTTGGGCGATTTGTCTTGGCATAACATTTTGTTTTTTGCTATCATCATGGCGATTGCCTTGCTGATGAGTGTAGCCAAAATCAAAACGCTGAATGCCTTGCTATTAGGAGAAACGCAAGCGGCATCAATGGGTGTGTCGGTCAAAAAAGCACGGTTTTGGATATTGATTGCGACCTGTTTGTTAGCCGGTACCATCACGGCATTTGTCGGGCCGATTGCTTTTATCGGATTGGCGGTACCACATATAACGAGGCTGATTTTCAAAACCGCCGACCACCGTATGTTGTTACCTGCCGTAGGCTTGGTCGGAGCCATTTTGATGTTAATTTGTGATACAATTGCTCAACTTCCCGGGAGCGAATTGGTATTGCCCATCAATGCAGTTACTTCGCTGGTGGGTGCGCCGGTCGTTATTTGGTTATTGGTTCGCAAAAAGAAAATGTATTTGTAATGGAAACGATTTTAAACATAGAAAATCTCAGCATCGGATATACGAATAATCAACTTCGTGAAGTGGTAGCACGTAACCTTTCCTTTTCCTTGAAAAAAGGTCAACTTACGGCATTGGTCGGGGCAAATGGCATTGGAAAATCTACCTTACTCAAAAATTTGGCACGCATTGAAAAACCGTTTTCAGGAACGATTTCGCTTTTAGAAAAAGAATTGAACAGCTACAAGCTTCCTGAATTATCACGCTTGATGAGTGTGGTTTGGGCAAACAACCCGATTACGGCCAATTTGACTGTTTATGATTTGGTAGCTTTGGGCAGACATCCCTACACCAATTGGATTGGCATGCTGACCAAAACAGATGCAAAAGTTATCGATAAAGCACTCACATTGACGCACTGCCAAGATATTGTCCATAAAAAATGTTTTGAAATCAGCGATGGTCAACTCCAAAAAGTATTGATTGCCAAATCTTTGGCACAAGAAACCCCGCTGATACTTTTGGACGAACCCACCACGCATCTCGATATTTATCACAAAGCGTATATTTTAAAACTGCTGAAAAAATTGGCACACGAAAAGGGCAAAACGATACTCTTTTCAACCCATGAAATTGATTTAGCCATTCAACTCTGTGATCAAATCGTGTTGATGAAACCCCACAAAACCATTTCGGGAGCACCCTGTGAACTGATTCAAAGCAAAGAATTCACTTCGATGTTTCCCAAAGACCTCATCGGATTTGATGAAAAAACTGGCCGGTTTGTGGTGAAGGCTTGAGAAGTCAGAATTTTAATCTGTTCGGAAAGATTTAATAATGCCTTGAAATAATCATGTGAATTAAGGTTTGGTTTTATAAAATAACCGCTTTTTAATGGTCGATTTACTTGATACAGAAGGCATCACGTGTTTATAGTCAACACATTAACGACGATTTCGCGAACCCGTCGGGGTCGAACATTCAATCAAATGTCGTTTAAT
>PHDQ01000235.1 GCA_002841025.1 Bacteroidetes bacterium HGW-Bacteroidetes-13
AATCTTACTTCTTCACAATCAAGAATTCGCTTCGTCTATTCTCTGCGTGTTGTTCTTCGGTGCAAGCCTCTTTACAGTCTACTTTTGGTTCTGATTCGCCCATTCCTTTGCCTGAGATTTGATCTTTCGAGATGCCTTTAGATAAGATATATTGAACAGTTGATTTTGCTCTTCTGTCCGATAAACTCATGTTATATTTGTCGCTTCCTCTATTATCTGTGTGAGCTTTGGCTAGAACAACCATGTTTTTGTTGTTTTTCAAGACTTGAACTAACTTGTCTAACTCAAAAGCTCCCTCTTGGGTGATGTTACTCTTATTGAACTCAAAGAAAATTGATTTTAATACCACTTCTTTATCCGTTACAATATCTTCAATTGGGTTCAACGAAGCTTCCACTTTTCTTGATTCGCCTTTGCTGGCTGCTACAGGAAAGGTGTTGCTCTCATAACCGTCTTTGGTGGCTTGAATCGTATAGGTTTTGTTACATTCTACATAATACGCCACCTCGCCATTGGCTCCGGTTGTTTCTGTTGCAATCACGTTTTTCTTTTCATCTACAATGGCTACTTTGGCATTGGCTAATGCTTTACCTGTTTTAGCATCACTAACAAGTGTAATTACTTCTACCCCACAAACCGGAGTGGCTAGGTAAATATTGTCTACACCAGAGCGGTTAGTGGATAAAAATCCGATGTTTTTCTCTGCATTTAATGAAAATGCAAAGTCGTCTTTCTCACTATTTACCGGTTTGCCTAAGTTGGTTGATTCGCCTTTGGTCATATCATACGCAAAGACATCTAATCCGCCAAAACCTTGTCTGCCGTTAGAAGCAAAATAAAGCGTTTTGTTGTCTTCAGTTACAAATGGGAAGTTCTCTTCGCCTTCTGTATTTACTTTTGAACCTAAGTTCTCTGGCTCGCCATAAGAGCCATCTGCATTAACGGCTACTTTCCAAATGTCTGTTCCGCCGATACTGCCGGGTCTGTTGGAAGCAAAGTACAACGTTTTGCCGTCTTTGCTCAACGCTGGGTTTCCGGTTGAATACGTATTGCTGTTAAATGGTAATTGCGTGATGTTTGACCATTTTCCGTTGGCCATCGTAGCTTTATACAGGTTTACTTGTCCTAATTTAGCATTGATGGATTTGTCTTTTTCAAAACCACCTTTTTCTTTAAAGCTTTCGCTTGAAAAGTAAATCGTGTTTCCGTCTGCACTAAGTGAAGATGGTCCGTCATGCCATTTCGAATTCAAATCTGTTACCGTTTCTGCATTAGTGATGGTTCCATCTACGTTATAAGTAGCTTTATAAATATCCAAAAATGGTTCTTCATTCCAACCGTAGGTTTTTCTGGCTCCATTTCTGGCACTGGTAAAGTAAAGGTTATTTTGGTGCAATACCGCTCCAAAATCTGATTTATCACTGTTGATATCTAATGGCTTAATGTCAAACTTCTTTTGTTTGTCTAACAAGCTTGGAAGATAATTTGGATTGGCTTTAAAATCCTTCGCTCGTTGATCGTTTGGTGCTTTTGAGGCAAAGGTTTGCATTTGCTTGTTGGCCTCTTCATACTTGCCTTGTGCTTTGAGCATTTGGGCATAGCGGTAGTATGTTTCAGCATCTTGTGGTGTTTCAACAGCTCTGGCATACCAGGTGGTGGCTTCGGAGGCGTTAAAGGTGTTAAAATAACTATCGGCCAATTGTTTGTAAACATATCCGTCAGCTTTACCTTTTTCGGTTAGCTTTAAGTATTCTTGTGCCGCATCAACGTATTCTAATCGCTTGAAAAGCTTATCGGCTTTTTGCGTGTCTTTATTCTGTGCACTAAGTGGTGTAAGGCTTAAACTTACAATACTTAGAATCGATATATATATTTTTTTCATCGTTTGAATTGCTTTTTAGGTTAGAAAAATCGTGGTGAACGGGATACTTTCTTCGGGAAGTTTACATCAAACAATAAGAAAAACTCGTGCGAAGAAGGGGTGGTAATATTTAAATCCGATACGATATGATCATACGCATATCCAATACGAAGATTTGGTGAAATGGCATAGTTAACCATGGCTCCAAAACTGTCTTCTAAACGATAAGTGGCTCCAATTTCAAACTTCTCGAAAAACAAAAAGTTGGTTGATACATCTAGTGAAGTTGGTGCATTAAAGGCTGACTTTAACATAGCAAAAGGCTTGAATTTTGTGTTTGGACTTAAATCAAACACGTATCCTGCTGTTAAAAAGTAGTGGGATACTTCTGAACCAAATTGTCTTTCTTCTCCGTTATCTCTTAAATCTAGGTGTTTTGATTTTAGCATGTTTGGCACCGAAAAAGCTACATAATATTTATCGGTATAATAAAATATACCTGAACCAATGTTTAAATAGGTGTTGCTCACGTTTTCACTAAATGCCGGATCGTTTGGATCTGGAACATTTCCGTTTCCAATTTGATCAAAAAGACCTACTTTATGAAAGGTAAGTCCTCCTTTTAATCCAAAAGCTAATTTGTGTTCGCCTCCTAAGTTAAGTGTATATGAGAAGTCGGCATACGCATTGTTCTCTTCTACGGGTCCAATTTTATCGGAAATCACACTCAATCCTAATCCAACGTTTCTTCCCACTGGCATGTGACCGGAAAAGGTGGCTGTGGTAGGAGAATCTTCAATATCTACCCATTGTTTTCTGTAAAGTAATCCAAAGGATAGGTTTTCTTTACTTCCTGCATAGGCCGGGTTAATTACGTTCATATTATACATGTACTGTGTATAATGTGGATCTTGCTGGGCTTTGGTTTCTAAGAAACTGATCGCGGCGATCAATGTTGCAAAATATATTTTTTTCATTTCTTTATAGGGTTTATTTTTTAAAACTCACCATTACTTTTCTTTAGTAATGGTGAGTTATGTATATCTACTAACGCTCTCTGTTGATATAAATCCAACCTGTTTTAGCTTCAATGTTATTGAATTCTATCACAAAGTAGTACGTTCCATCCGGTAATTCGTCGCCGCCGCTGCTTTGACCAACCCACTCATTGCTGTAGTTTCCTCTACTGTATACTTTTTTACCGTAACGGTTATAAATAGAGAGGGTTCGAACATCAAATGCTGTTAAATCAAAGAAATCATTCAGTCCATCACCGTTTGGTGAAATACCTTTTTGAATACCACAATTGTTGATTACTACTTCAAACGAAGTCTCATCATAACAACTACTTGGCGTTCCTTGTGAAACGTAAATCGTTTGACTTTCTTCAACAGCTTGTCCTGCAACTAACTGAGTTCCGGTTTGACCAGGTCCTGTATAGTAAACATTCCCTACTGCTATTTCCGGTAAGAAGTAACGTGTACATTCTTCTACATCGCTTAGTTCATCTGCTTCTACCGAGATAAAAGTTACAGTAAAACTAGATTCTGACGAACAGCCTGCTAATGTGCCTGCTGCAAAGATATAAACTGTTTGTGGTGTATTGCTAACCGGAATTGTTCCTACTAGTAAGTCTCCAGTTCCGTTTGGTCCTGAGTAATAAACTCCATTGGTTAAGGACGGAAGAGGGAATGCTCCATCTGCTGCACAAACTGTTTGGT
>PHDQ01000236.1 GCA_002841025.1 Bacteroidetes bacterium HGW-Bacteroidetes-13
AGCGATTAATTGTCTCTGCCCTGCCGACAACATCGCGCCACGTTCTTTTACATTGTAATTGTAACCGTCTGGAAGTGACGAGAAAAACTCGTGCAAACCGATTTGTTTTGCTGCGGCAACAACTTCTTCCATGGTTACTTCAGGTTTGTTGAGTGTGATGTTGTTAAAAATGGTATCTGCAAACAGAAAGACATCCTGCAAAACCACGGCTATTTTTTTTCTTAAATCTGCCAATTGAATAGACCGAATGTCCACATCATCCAGACAGATGCTACCGCCGTCAATTTCGTAAAACCTTCCCAACAGATTGATGATGGTCGATTTGCCGGCACCCGTTGCACCAACGATGGCAACCGTCTCACCCGCCTTCACTTCAAAAGACAAATCTTTTAAAATAACTTCGTCAGGCAGATAGGAAAACCGAACGTTTTTAAAAGAAATATTTCCTTTAAAGTCCCGGATGACATCCTTGCCCGTGTTTTGAATGTGCGCCTCCGTGTCCAAAATTCCGAAAATACGGTTGGCAGCTACCATTCCCATTTGCAAAGTGTTGAATTTGTCGGCGATTTGCCGCAAGGGTCGAAACAACATTTGGGAAAGTTCGATGAACAAAAAAATCATTCCCAAGGTTACTTTGTCCCCAACAACCGCGTTCAAACCGCCATACCAAGCAATCAAACCGATGGTGATGGACGAAGAAAGCTCTGCAATCGGAAAGAAAATCGAGTTGTACCAAACGGTTTTCAACCATGCGTTTTGATGTTCCTTATTTATTTTGATGAAATTGTCATATTCAATCTTTTCACGTCCGAAAAGTTGAACAATGTGCATGCCGGTGATTCTTTCTTGCACAAACGAATTGAGGTTGGCTACTTGGTTTCTGACTTCGTTGAATGCCTTTTTCATCGCTTTTTGAAACACGCGGGTTGCATACAACACAAAAGGCATGATGGACAGTACAATCAGGGTCAAATCCCAACTCTTGTAGAACATCACTCCGAGTACAACTGTCATTTTGAGCAAATCGCTGAATATAGAAAACAAACCTTCACTGAAAATACTGGCGATGGTCTCGACATCACTCACCGAGCGTGTCACCAATCGACCGACGGAAGCTTTGTCGAAATATTGCATTTTAAAAGACAAAAGCTTGCTAAAAAGTTTGATGCGAATGTCCTTGATGACATCTTGTCCGAGCATATTCGAAAACAAGATAAATGAGAACTGACAGAGCACTTCCATAATCAAAGCGCCAAACATCAGCATGGCAAAGAAAAGTAAGCCGTCTAAATCTTTGGTGACGATGTAGCGATCGACTGCTGTTTGCATCAGCATCGGTCTGGCCACGCCAAAGAAAGAAAGCAAAACGGCCGACAGCAGCGAGATGATAAAAATCCCTTTGTACGGCTTTGCAAATGCCATCAATCTTTTCAGCAAGGAAACATCAAATGCTTGTCCTGAATTTTCCATTGTATTTATTGGCTTCGGAATATTGATTCCGGATAGCTGATTTTAATTAAACTTAAGCCTTGTGCAGGAGCCGAAGCACCGGCATTCAATCTGTTTTTGCTCGTGATGATTTCGTGGAGCGATTCGGGTGTTCGTTTGCCCCGACCAATGTCTAACATCGTGCCGACTATGGCTCTGACCATATTTCTCAAAAAACGGTTGGCCGTAATTTTAAAAATAAAAAGCTCACCTTCCTGTCGCCAATTTGCTTCATCAATCCGGCAAAGGTAATTATTTACGGTAGTTTTAGTTTTGGAAAAGGCTTCAAAATCGCAATAGGTTTTAAGAATCTCTGCGGCTTGGTTCATTTGTGCCAAATCTATTTTTCCCCAACTGTAATAGGCTTTGTCTAACAAAAATGGATCTTTTCGGGTGGTAATCGTGTATTCATAAGTTCTTGACAAGGCATCAAAACGCGCATGCGCTTCATCGGTCATTTGATGGATTTGGTAAACCGCTATGTCTTTGGGCAACAAACTGTTGAGTCTTAGTGCAAAATCATGATTCAACGTCTCTTCCGAATCAAAATGCGCAAAATATTCACTTGCATGCACGCCGGTATCGGTTCGACCAGCTCCCACAACGACCATTTTTTTTCGCAGCAGTAAACCCATCGATTTTTGCAAGACATCCTGCACCGTGACATCGCCCGGTTGCACCTGCCAACCGTGATAAGCGGTGCCATTGTAAGCCAATTTCAAAAAATATCTCAAGACAAAAGTTGTTTAATAATTGGTTTTGACAAAGGTAATCAATGTTAATTCACTTAAAATGATGTGTGTTTTTATTAACTAATTTTTAAATAAACACTCCGAAAGCTACGGCACAAAGCTTAAAAGTGTGTAAAAACCTTTGATCCCACAAATTAGGCAGGATGTCGGAAGAATGTTTCTGGTTTCCCTGCCTGCCTGCCGGCCGGTGGTTTCCGTTCCCTTCGGCTCCCTTCGGCTCCGCTCAGGGAACGCGCTCAGGGAACGCGCTCAGCGAACGGATATCTCTTTCCTTTTACCCATTGCCAACCTGCAGGCAAGCAGGTTGCTCATTGCTTATTAAATTTAATATTGCCGCTCAATTGTTTATTTTTGAAGAATAATTTAATGGATGAAGAAAATCTTACTGCTCTCGGACACCCACGGACACCTGGACGAAACGATCTTGAAATACGTCCAGCAAGCCGATGAAATTTGGCATGCAGGCGACATCGGAACGCTGGAAGTAGCTGAAAAAATTCAGGCTGTCAAACCTTTGCGGGCGGTTTTCGGGAACATCGACGGGCAAGACATACGTTCGGTATATCCGTTGCACAATCGGTTTGATTGTGAGCAAGTTTCGGTTTGGATGACCCACATTGGTGGTTATCCGGGGAAATACAATCCTGGCATTCGGGAAGAATTGTACAAAAAGCCGCCCAAATTGTTTATCTGCGGCCATTCGCACATCCTGAAAGTGCAGTTTGACCCGAAAATAAAAACACTTCACATGAATCCGGGTGCTGCCGGTATTTATGGCTTTCACCAAGTGCGGACGATGCTCCGGTTTGAAATCAATGGAGATAAAATTGAAAAATTGGAGGTGGTGGAGTTTAAGAAGGCATAAACTTATCTATGTCAGAAAAAAAATCAGACAGGTTAGTATCAAAATAACTACAAATCCTTTCGAGTGTACTTACTGTAATATTCATTTTACCTTGTTCAATACGAGCTAAATGAATGCCTGTATCAAAATAAAACGCTTCTAAAGTCACGTTTTTTTGCTTTCTCAAATGCTTAATTTTTTGAGCGATTACAGAATTAAGGCTATGATTGCTGGACTGTCTCATTATGATGACAATCTCAACATTAGCTTTTAAAAAAATAATTACATATATGTCATTTTATTCAATTACTTTTTTTAAATTAGCCCTATGATTTCTCTTAAAAATTATTTTTTAACTCAAAACAAAATGTTTTGGCTACTGCCATTAGCGATTCTAATTTTGACGTTCTACATTCACTACGTAATAATCATGGGTTATGAAATAGACTTTTTTCGTAATGCAAATTCACAAACAAGGGAGGAG
>PHDQ01000237.1 GCA_002841025.1 Bacteroidetes bacterium HGW-Bacteroidetes-13
TAACCGTCACTTCGCGTGGTTTTTAATAGTAATGCGACAGCTTTACTATTAAAAATTGCCTGTCTGCCACAGGCAGGTATCGAGAAGCTTGTAATTGTATAGTTCTCGATACGTTTTATTAAAAAAAGCTATCGCATTTTTCAATAAAACACTCGAACAGACGAAATTTGTATCGATTCTTCATTAGACTGAATAGTTACAAATATTAAATTTGCACAAAAAAAGTAGCTTGTGAAATCGCCATTGACTAAAAGTTTTCGTAAGTAACCCTCATAAATAAAACTGCGGTACTGAATATTGACCACCCAAAATTAAATTTTAAAAAAATGAAAATCGAACAAATTTATACCGGATGTCTGGCGCAAGGAGCCTATTATATTGAAAGCGAGGGCGAAGTTGCCATCATCGATCCATTGCGTGAAATAGATCCTTACTTGGAAAGAACAAAGAAAGACAAGGCTAAAATCAAATATATATTTGAGACACATTTTCATGCCGATTTTGTAAGCGGACATTTGACATTGGCCAAACAGACCGGCGCATCCATCGTGTTTGGGCCGACCGCTAAGCCAAATTTTGACGCAATCATCGCGACGGACGGACAAGTTTTCAAATTGGGAAAAATCAGCATAACTGCGCTTCACACACCCGGTCATACCCTGGAAAGCACCACCTATCTGCTCAAAGATGAAAACGGAAAAGCAAATGCTATTTTCAGTGGAGACACCCTTTTTTTAGGCGATGTAGGTCGGCCCGATTTGGCGCAAAAAGCCACAAACATGACTAAGGAAGATCTCGCGGGATTACTTTACGAAAGTTTGCAAAACAAAATCTTGCCTTTGGCAGATGATGTGATTGTCTATCCGGCGCACGGAGCCGGCTCGGCTTGTGGGAAAAACATGATGAAAGAAACCGTTGACACGCTCGGAAATCAAAAAAAAGTAAATTATGCCTTGAGAAAAGGCATCACCAAAGCAGAATTCATCAGAGAGGTGACAGACGGCTTATTGCCTCCTCCTGCTTATTTTCCTTTTAACGTAAAAATGAACAAAGAAGGTTATGATGACATTGACGCGGTCATCAAACGCGGTGCAAAGCCATTGAGTCCGAATGAATTTGCAGCCATTGCCAATCAGTCTGAAGCATTGATACTCGATGTAAGAAGTCAACAAGAATTTGCCAAATCGCATATTCCCCGTTCAATCTTTATCGGAATTGACGGCGGATTTGCTCCTTGGGTCGGCGCACTTATCAAAGATGTCAATCAGACTATTTTGTTGGTTGCACCCTCCGGAAGAATAGAAGAAGTCATCACCCGTTTGTCTCGCGTGGGGTTTGACAACACCATCGGTTTTTTGAATGGTGGAATTGACGCTTGGGAGAAAGCTGGTAAAGAAACTGATTCTATCAAATCCATTGGTGTCGATGCATTCGAAAAAATATATTTTTCAGAACATCCGGCTGTTTTTGATGTCAGAAAAGAAACCGAATATGAAGTGTCTCATCTGAAAAATGCGAAAAACACCCCGCTTGACAACCTAAATGATTTTTTAAAAAAATATCCGGCTTCTGAAAATTTCTACCTTCATTGTGCTGGCGGATATCGCTCTATCATTGCGGCTTCCATCCTCAAAAGTAGAGGAATTCATAACCTAATTGACATAGCCGGTGGGTTTGGTGCCATGAAAAATACCCGCTTGGAAATCGAGTCGGAAAATTGAAATGATGTCCTTGAAACAAGTTTGCTAAAAACTACTATTTTGTGTTTTTGTACTTGTTTTTGTTGATTTCGTCTTGCAGTTTCCGCATGGCTCTTTGTTCACGTTCCAATGCTTTTTGACGATGGGTGGTGTATTCTTCCTCTAAATCAGTAAGTGCGTTTTTAGAATATTCCGTGATGATGTTGCTCTGCTTAAATTTATAATAAAACAACAAAAACAGCCCAAGTAAGACAATGATAATAAACCACATGACAAAACGGTAAAAATTTTTGTGCATATCCAAAAATCCCATAAAACCAATGTTGTCTTTTATTTT
The DNA here is from genome assembly GCA_002841025.1 of Bacteroidetes bacterium HGW-Bacteroidetes-13. Classification (GTDB taxonomy): domain Bacteria; phylum Bacteroidota; class Bacteroidia; order Flavobacteriales; family Flavobacteriaceae; genus UM-FILTER-40-17. The sequence continues at coordinate 2,038 of PHDQ01000237.1, forward strand.
TTTGGTTTCTTCCAATTGTTGGAGTAGTTGGTCACGGTAAGCTGTCAAAGAATCTATTTGTTGTTTTTGTGCGTTGATTTCAGCAAATTGTTGTTGTCTCTCGGATTTGAATTTTGACAGCGTATCCGCTACATTCCTTTGCAATTCGAGCAACCATACTTTTCGGGCAACTTCATAGGTTTGACCCTTTTCATCATTGTAATTACCTGATTTTTTATAAACCTCTTCAAACTGGTTATCAATCGTTTGCGGTTCGTTTTGTGTTTCCGTCTGAGACTCGCTTTCTTGAGACAGTCCAAGGACGAACCATCCCAAACACAGAATAAGTGGTAGCTTGTTTTTAAAGTTATTCATAACACTAAGTTTGGTATATTAATTTGGGGTTAGTAAATTAACGATAAAAAATCTTAAAACTTGTGTAACAATTTGTTTTTTTGCAAAACTATTTGAATGTACATTTAACAAAATTACAATTTTTAACTAATTTAAGCGCAATTAAATGGATTTCATCGCACAAGCAAACCCCTACAAAAAATCAATTTGGAGCTACATTGGTGGGTTTTTGGTCTCGTTCGTCGGGGGACAAACCCTAGGCGCGATTCCTTTGGGAATTGCTATCTTTCTTAAAATCAATTATTTTGACAATGACACCACCCAAACTGATGGGGAAAATATTTATAAATTATTAGACTCCAATCTGTTCTTATTTTTGATGCTACTCGCCTTTGTGACGAGCATGATTGTGTTGCTGTTTTGGATTAAAATTTTGCACCGTCAACCCATAAAATCGTTGATAACTTCTCGGAAGAAAATGGATTGGGGTCGATTCAGATTTGCGTTTGTCACTTGGGGCTTGGTCATTGTCTTCATTACTTTTCTGGACTATTGGGAATCGCCCGAAAAATACATCTTCAATTTTAAACTGATTCCCTTTTTGATTCTGCTGTTTGTAGCTGTCATTTTTATACCCATACAAGCGGCTTATGAAGAGTTTGTTTTTCGAGGATATTTGATGCAAGGCATTGGACTACACGCCAAAAACCGATGGATGCCCTTGGTGACTACTTCGCTTATTTTCGGGTTGTTGCATTTAGGAAATCCGGAAATCAGCAAATTGGGATACGAAGTTATCCTTGTTTACATCGCCATGGGATTCTTTTTTGGCATCGTAACCTTGATGGACGAAGGCATCGAGTTGTCGTTGGGTTTTCATGTGGTCAACAACCTCGTTACGGCACTTTTAGTAACTACCGATTGGACTGCGTTTCAGACCGAATCCGTATTTAGAGATGTTTCCGAACCCGATGTCAAATTTCAATTTCTCTCGCTCCTGCCCTTGCTCGTCATGCTTTACATTTTCACCAAAAAATACAACTGGACAGGTTGGAAAGAGAAATTAACCGGACAAATTGTGCTACCGACTGAAGAACCTTCTCCAATCAATAAGGAAGTTTTGTCTGAGAACAACAACGGATAAATATACAAGGTAAAGCAAGGGTTGGTTTTGGGAATG
>PHDQ01000238.1 GCA_002841025.1 Bacteroidetes bacterium HGW-Bacteroidetes-13
GATTTCTCTCATATTACAAATGTAACGAATTAGTTACAATGTTATTTCATTTAAAACAAAATATTTTTTAGAAGACGGTTTTTTTGTATTAATGGCAACTAGTAAACATCACCAAATATAGACAACTTTTTTAAAAGTTTTCCCTTTTAGTCTTCCAACTTTTGATTGAATTTTTTAAGTATCGCGGCAGCAGAAATAGTTGCATTGATTGGGTATGTTTAGACTCCCAATCAATTTCTTTTTTGTTTTTCCACCAACTTGGTCAATGCGACAAACTCGGCTACGCCCAAGCGTTCGGGGCGCTCGGAGAATATTTTGTCTGCGGTCGCGTCTGCACTGAGTTCAAACAGTTTGAGGGAGTTGCGCAGGGTTTTGCGCCTTTGCTGAAAGGCGGTTTTGACCACTTTAAAAAACAAGGCTTCATCGCAATCGAGTTCAAAATCTTGCTTTCGGATCAGCCGAATGACCCCCGATTTTACCTTTGGCGGCGGGCTGAATACGTGTTCGGAAACCGTAAAAAGATATTCCACTTCGTAAAAAGCCTGGGTGAGCACAGAGAGGATGCCATACACTTTGCTGCCGGGCTTTGAAGCGATTCGCTCGGCAACTTCTTTTTGAAACATGCCGGAGAAAACCGGCACAATCGCTCTGTTTTCCAAAGCTTTAAAGACAATTTGGGTGGAAATGTTGTAGGGAAAATTCCCGATAATGGCCAATTGTTTTTGGGGAAAAAGTGTTTTTAAATCGAGTTTTAGAAAATCTTCGGAAAGGATGTCGGAAGCCAAGTCCGGGTAATGACTTTGCAGATAAGCAACCGATTCTCGATCTATTTCGATGACCGACAACGCTTGGTTTTTAGACAATAGATATTTGGTCAGCACACCCATGCCGGGCCCAATTTCTAAAATTCTATCAAAACCGACTTCCGGTAAAGAATCAGCAATCTTTTGCGCAATACTTTCATCTTTCAAAAAATGTTGTCCGAGGTGTTTTTTGGCTTTGACCGATGGATGCATGGAGGGTGTATTATGTGCAATGATTAGTTAAAATTATTTCCGAGTTCAAACACTTGTTCGAGTTCTGTTCTGATGGCAATCACCTTATCGCTAAAATGCTTGATTACTTCGTTTCTGAGTGTAGCGGCATCTTCGCGGTAATACCGTTGGATGGCGTTGTAATCTTCAGCAGTATATTGAACCGCATACGTTGGGTGTTCGTCCTGCGGCTCGACCAAAACTTTACACATGCGTGCGTGCGAAAATTTTCCGGTGGAAAGCATCTGCGGTATGTGCTCATTTTTCATCCATTCCAACCAGCTTGCTTCGCAGTCTTTTTCAATATTGACGGTGACGTTGTAAAGGTGCATATTTTCTTTTTGGCAAATTTAATCATAATCAAACGGAATTAAACATCGCACAGAAGGAATACGCTTTTGAACTTTGGTTTAGGCAAATCCTTTAAGAATCCCTATCTTTGGAATTATTAAAAAAATAATATAAAAACCAAAACAATTTACATGGAAAATTTACCCAAAAAACTCATACCGGCAATAGCAATCTTTATTGTTCTCATTGTTTTTATCTCCAAATCGACAGTGACCATTTCGTCCGGTCAAGCCGGTGTTTTGTTCCGAACTTTTGGTGAAGGTGTCGTGACAGATAAACCTGCTATGGGCGAAGGATTTCATCTGGTTTTGCCTTGGAATAAGGTGTTTGTCTATGAAGTTCGCCAACAGGAATTGACCGAGCAAATGAAAGTGTTGTCATCCAATGGATTGGAAATACAATTGGACGCATCCATCTGGTTTCAACCGGAATTTGACAAATTGGGATTACTTCACCAAAAAAGAGGTGAAAATTATATCCAAAGAGTGCTTCAACCGGCAGTTCGTTCGGCGACAAGAAGTGTGGTGGGACGATATACGCCTGAACAGCTGTATTCTTCCAAACGGGAGATTATTCAGAGTGAAATCTTATCGGAGACCCAAAAAATACTCAAAGACCAATTTGTACAACTCAATGAAGTATTGGTAAGAGATGTAGCACTTCCGGCAACCATCAAAGATGCAATCGAAAGAAAACTGAAACAAGAGCAAGAGTCGCTCGAATATGAATTTAGATTGGAAAAAGCCCAAAAAGAAGCAGAACGTCAACGCATTGATGCTGAAGGAAAAGCCAACGCCAACAGAATTCTCAACGCCTCACTTTCCAGTTTGATTCTTCAGGAAAAAGGAATTCAGGCAACGCTCGAACTCGCAAAATCGCCCAACAGCAAAGTGGTCGTAATCGGGAATGGCGACAAAGGCATGCCGATTATCTTAGGGAATTAGAAACTTTAGGTCTCAATGAAATAATCCCGCCATTTGATGTGCGGGATTTTTTTTGATAAAATAAACAAAGTAGTCTTGCGTTAAAATGTCTCAAAACTAATCTACATGAAAAAAATAATTTTTGCCCTGATGATTGCCGGTGTTTTCACCTCTTGTGTTTCCACCAAAGTGTATAGCGAACTGGCTGATAAATACAGCAAATTAAAAACGGAAAATCAAAGCCTATTCGATGAAAGGGATCAGATCCAAAAAGAGTTAGACCAAAACAGCGAAGCCGTTAGAAAATTACAATCAGATTTTGAAACTGCATCTGCGGCCAAAAACAAATTGGAATCAGACGTGATGGCGTTGCAAAACAATCTAAAAAATCTGCAAACAGCTTACGATGCTTTAGAGAAAAACAGCAGTGCAGCCATTGCCGAAAATATTCAAAAAAACAGGGAATTGCTTTCACAATTAGAAGCCCAAGAAAATGCATTGGCGGAAGAGCGAAGTCGCTTGGAAACACTCCAAAACGAATTGGCACAACGTTCCAGCAGAGTCGATGAATTGGAGCGATTGATTGCCCAAAAGGAAGCAGCATTGCAGCGACTGAAAGATGCAGTTTCCAAAGCCCTGTTGGGGTTTGAAGGAAACGGACTGACCGTTGAGCAGAAAAACGGCAAAATATATGTTTCGCTCGAAAACAGATTGCTTTTTGAGTCGGGCAGTTGGGCAATTGGGAGTAGGGGACGACAAGCCGTAGAGGCTTTGGGTAAAGTGTTGGCTGACAACCGAGACATTTCCATCCTGATAGAAGGACACACAGACAATGTGCCTTACAGAGGCGGCGGAGACATCAGAGACAATTGGGATTTATCAACCAAACGCGCCACGGCGGTGGTTGCTATACTGCAAGAAAACAAAGGCGTAAAACTAAAAAACATCACCGCAGCAGGACGTGGCGAGTTTGCACCCATCGCTTCCAACGAAACCGCTGACGGCAAACAGAAAAATCGCCGGATTGAAGTGATATTGACCCCTAATTTAGATGCGATTTCGACCTTGTTGAATGAAAATTGATGAGGTATCGTCCTAAGAATTACATGTAACTAAATCACCAAAAAAGGGTAATGTGGTCAAAAATGGTTGGTAATTTTTCAGTTTATATTGACTATATTTCTAAATCAAATCGAAGAGGACATTGGCTCTGCTGAGGAGCAACCAA
>PHDQ01000239.1 GCA_002841025.1 Bacteroidetes bacterium HGW-Bacteroidetes-13
ATAAGCCAAGGAAGATTTTGTTCCGGCACCGTCGGCATGCATCACCAAACAATAGTCCTCATCGTTGGTGAGATAATCGGGAACTATCTTGCAAAAAGCTTTCGGGAAGAGACCCTTGTCAATGTTTTTGATGGCTTGGTGCACATCTTCTTTGGAAGCAGACACGCCGCGAAGTCCGTATCGTTTGGAAGTGTTTTGGGTCATTTATTAAAAGATAAATTGAAGCTGTGATGCTTGCAAAGATAAACTAATTGCGCACAGTGGTCAAACCAATTCGGCAGACAATCCCGCTTCTAACAACGAACTGCAACGGGGTTTTAAATCTTCAATCGGGCCGGTTTTGACCGCACATTTTCCTTTGTAGTGAACAATCAGCGAACACTGGTGCGCCTGCTCTTGCGAATGTTCACAAACATCCATCAGCGTTTCTATCACGTGGTCGAATGTGTTCACATCATCGTTGAAAAGAATGATTTCATGTTGACTCGTAACTTCGGTTTCTTCTAAAACCTCGACAGCTACTTGTTCTTTTTCTTGTGTGCTCATCTCAGACTGCAATTTTTTATAAAACAAAGATAATCAAAACATTGAAAAATAAAAGTTTCAGCTTGTTAAATCAAATTTTGCGGCTATCCAATTGTTTTTTTCTAAATTTCCTTGAAGAAAAAGTCCGTTTTCATTGCAGACAGCTTCGATATCTTTTAAATCAGATTGATAAAATCCACTCAAAAACAATTGACCGTTTCGATTCAGGTTTCGTGCGTATTTAGAGATATCTTCCAGCAAAATATTCCGGTTGATGTTGGCAATAATCACGTCGTATTTTTTGGTTCCCAACAAACTTGCATCGCCTTGCAGAACTTGAATTTGGCGGCAATTATTTCGCTGCACGTTTTCGATACCGTTCTCGTAGCACCAACTGTCGATGTCGATGGCATCGATGGAAACGGCTCCTTTTATATCCGCCAAAATCGCCAAAACTGCCGTGCCACTGCCCATGTCTAAAACGGTTTTTCCTTTCAAATCTTCCTCCAAAAGCAATTTAATCATCGAAAAAGTCGTTTCGTGATGACCTGTCCCGAAAGACATTTTGGGCTCGATGACGATTTCAAATTCAGCACCGGTGGGTGGGTGAAATGGAGCGCGTATATGGCATTTTCCATCCACATCGATGGGTTCGAAATTAGTTTCCCAAACTTCATTCCAATTGACTTGTTCGATGTCTTGGGTGGTGAAACTGACCTGGAAAGTTTTCGATTGCAGTATGGGAACATCTTTTAAAATATCTTCCGTCCAAAATTTCTTTTGTACAAAGGCAGAAATTCCACCTTCGGTTTCTTCAAAACTTTCGAAAGGAGTGTCGCTTAATTCCGCTAACAATATTTCAGCTCCCGGCTCTTTAGGCGTGACCGTAAAATGATAACCTATGTAATGAGGGTTCGACATAAATTTATTTCAAAAAACTAAACCGCGTCAACGATTGCGAGGAAGTCATCGGCTTTGAGCGATGCGCCTCCGATGAGTCCGCCATCCACATCCGGTTTTGAGAAAATCTCTTTGGCGTTGTCCGGTTTCACGCTGCCACCATACAAAATAGAAACCGAATCTGCCACCGATTTTCCGTATTTTTCGTTGATGGTCTTGCGAATAAACGCGTGCATTTCTTGGGCTTGTTCGGGAGAAGCCGTTTCGCCGGTTCCGATAGCCCAAACGGGTTCGTAGGCCAACACGACCGACTTCCACGCGGCAGCTTCGATGTGGAAAATACCATTTTTCAATTGATTTTCAACCACTTCAAAATGTTTGTCAGACTTGCGATCTTTGAGTTCTTCGCCGAAGCAAAAAATGATTTCAAGACCATTTGTCAGTGCGGCATTCACTTTTTGGGTCAACAATTCGTCAGTTTCACCAAAATAAGCGCGGCGTTCGGAATGTCCCAAGATGACAATGTTTACACCCACACTCTTAATCATATCGGCAGAAATTTCTCCGGTATAAGCACCGTTGGGAGCTTGGTGTAGGTTTTGAGCAGCAACTTCTACTTTGGTGTTGTTGGTTTGATTTGCAACAGCCTGCAAGTTGGTAAAAGTCGGCGCAATGATGACGCGTGCTTTGGCGTTCGCATTGAGTTTGGACAGTATATCTAAAGTAAGATTGTGTGATTCTTGCAAATTCTTGTTCATTTTCCAGTTTCCGGCGACGATTTTTGTTCTCATTTCGATAAGTTGGGTATTAAATTGATAATAAACTGCGATTTCTTTTCACCAATCGGATTGAGGAAAAGATTTGCCAAATTTACAAAAACTACCCACACGATTCGGTGCAAATTTGTTTAATCACAAACTAATTGTCAATGAGCAACCTGCCTACGGCAGGCAGGTGGGCAACAAAAGGTCTATTTTTTGAGTACGAAGCTACCGGCTTCAAAAAAAACTGTATTTTTATCGGAACAAACACAAATTTTTAAATCAATCTAATAATCCTTTAATAAATTCACAAAATGTCAGCAGTTTTCAATTTCAAATCAAAAGTTTGTCCAGCAATTTTTGTTTTTCTTTTCACATCTATTTCCAGTATCCTTTACGCCCAAGAGGTAAATCCGTTGGAAGGCAGGTGGGATGTGGTGATTTCGCAGGAAGGCAAAGAGCTCCCGTCATGGTTAGAGATTCGCCATTCCGGCACCCACACTTTGGTCGGTCGGTTTGTCTATGCTTTTGGAAGCGCGCGACCGATTGCTGAGGTGATTGTAAAAGACGGGAAATTCACTTTTGCCATTCCGCCACAATGGGAACAAGGAGACCGATACATGGCGTTTGAAGGCCAATTGGAAGGCGATCAACTCAAAGGAACCATGGTTTATACCAATGGCAAAACCTATGAATGGACCGCTTCGCGCGCGCCGTCACTCGCGTACAACGAAAATCCGGTTTGGGGAAAACCCATTCAACTCTTCAACGGCAAAGACCTGAGCGGCTGGCACGCAACGGGTGAGAACCAATGGATCGTGGAAGACGGCGTATTGAAAAGCCCGAAATCGGGATCTAATTTGGTTTCGGATGCAAGCTTTACCGATTTTAAAATGCACATCGAATTTCGTTATCCGAAAGGCAGCAACAGCGGCATTTATCTCCGCGGTCGTTACGAAGTGCAGATCACAGACGGCATTGGCGTGGAGCCATCCGATATTGAGTTTAGCGGTGTTTACGGCTTTCTCACGCCCAACCAAATGGCTGCCAAAAACCCGGGCGAATGGCAGTCGTATGACATCACACTCATTGGCAGAAGAGTGACGGTTGTTGCCAACGGCGTAACCGTAATCAATGACCAAATCATTCCGGGCATCACCGGAGGAGCGATTGACAGCAAGGAAGGCGAACCCGGTCCGTTTTTGTTTCAAGGCGATCACGGCCCTATCGAATTTAGAAACATCGTGGTTACACCGATTGAAAAGTAGGTTGATTTTTGGCAATCCTCAAAATTTTGTTGATGTAAATTAATGAGGTGTATTTAGAAAAGTTATATAAAACGAG
>PHDQ01000240.1 GCA_002841025.1 Bacteroidetes bacterium HGW-Bacteroidetes-13
GCGACCGCTTTTTTTAATAAAACGTATCGAGAACTATACAATTTCAAGCTTCTCGATACCTGCCTGTGGCAGACAGGCAATTTTTAATAGTAAAGCTGTAGCATTACTATTAAAAACCACGCGAAGTGACGGTTAAAACGAAATTCATTTGAATAGCTGAATAGTTACGTTTTGGCTTTCACCTTCGCTAAAGTTCTAAACTTTGACGACGGTTTAAAAAGCAGACCTAACTTTGTTTTACCTTTTTTTTGATATTGTGGCATTAAATAATTGGTTTATCTTTGTTTTTGAGCTAAAAACATCAACAAACAGATTTATACCATGAAATCGCCAGTAACAACAAGATTGCGCAAGCAAACACCGATAAATAAAAATGCGATAACATACCCGCCCGTCGGCAGACAGGTTTAACCGCTAAAAATCAAATTTTACATATATGAAATTACTCGAAGGAAAAACAGCACTCATCACCGGGGCAAGTCGCGGAATCGGCAGAGGCATTGCAGAAGTGTTTGCAAAAAATGGCGCCAACGTGGCGTTTACGTATAGCAGCGCGACAGAATCAGCGCAGCAATTAGAAAAAGAACTTTCAGCAGAAGGAATCAAAGCCAAAGGATACCAATCGGATGCCTCCGATTTCAATCAATCTCAGATTTTGGTTGATGCGGTGGTGGCTGATTTCGGCACAGTCGATATTTTGATAAACAACGCCGGAATTACCAAAGACAACTTGTTGATGCGTATCTCCGAAGAAGATTTTGACAAAGTAATCGCAGTCAACCTCAAGTCGGTTTTCAACTTGACCAAAGCCGTGCAGCGAACCATGCTCAAACAACGCAGTGGCTCGATTATCAACATGAGTTCGGTGGTCGGTGTGAAAGGCAATGCCGGACAGTCCAATTACGCGGCTTCCAAAGCAGGTATCATCGGTTTCAGCAAGTCGATTGCCCTTGAGTTGGGTTCACGGAACATTCGCTGCAATGTGATTGCCCCGGGATTCATCGAAACGGAGATGACTGCCAAACTCGATGAAAAAACCGTGCAAGGTTGGCGTGATGCCATTCCGCTCAAACGCGGCGGATCTCCCGAAGATGTTGCTAACGCCTGTTTATTCTTGGCTTCCAATTTATCAGCATACATCACCGGGCAAGTCATCCATGTGGACGGCGGGATGTTGACGTAACGAATAATAAAAAACCCATTAAAACCTGTTAAGTTTTATCTATAAATTAATCAATTAAAAATTTAGCAGATACTTTTATAATACTATTTATGGCCGGTTTTGGCATCATTTCGAGTATGTTTGACAGTCTGCGAGGCAATGCGGCATTGCTGAACAAGCACAAGAGTTTCCATGATAAAAAGGACGATTTTCAATACAAACATCACGAAAACGAATCCAAAGTTGATTTCGATTTTCCAAAACTAACTGCGGACGAAATAAAACGCAAAAAAGCTAAATTTAGAAAAAAAGCGTTGAAAGAAAATCGAAAAGAAATTAGAAATTCTACGACTGCATTTTTATTAATTTTATTGTTAATTGTCCTTATTCTTAAATATTTAGAGCAATTATAATGGTAATCGCCGTTCTCATCGATTCAAACTGTTAGAAAGGTATTAAATTCAAAGCTTTCCATTTTTCTTATCAATTTTGCCGAACTTTGCACCCTGAAAATTTTCAGCAAAAAATCATTTTAAATGGGATTTAAGCTCAAAGCACCTTTTTCGCCAACCGGAGACCAGCCCGATGCCATCAGACAGTTGTATGAAGGCATCGTTAACGGTGAACGTTTCCAAACTTTGTTGGGCGTAACCGGCTCGGGTAAGACTTACACGGTTGCCAACGTGGTTGAAAAAATCCAATGTCCTACGCTTGTTTTAGCGCATAACAAAACGCTCGCTGCCCAGTTGTATTCTGAGTTTAAACAATTTTTTCCGGAAAATGCGGTCGAATATTTTGTGTCCTATTACGATTATTATCAGCCGGAAGCTTATATACCCAGCTCGGGATTGTATATAGAAAAAGACTTGTCTATCAATGATGAAATTGAAAAACTCCGATTGCATACCACATCTTCCTTGTTGTCCGGCAGACGAGATGTGTTGGTGGTAGCGTCAGTTTCATGCCTTTATGGTATTGGAAATCCGACGGAATTTAAGAAAAATGTCATTGAAATCAGAAAGGGACAGGTGTTGGCACGAACTAAATTTTTGCATCAACTTGTTCAGTCGTTGTATGCGCGAACGGAAGCCGATTTCAACAACGGAAATTTTCGCATCAAAGGAGATACGGTCGATGTTTTTCCAGGTTATGCAGACTTTGCCTATCGAATTCATTTTTTTGGAGATGAAATTGAAGCGATTGAATCTTTCAATCCGCAGAACAAGCAAAAACTCGAATCTTTAGAAAGTTTACTCATTTATCCTGCCAATATTTTTGTGACTTCACCCGACGTTTTGCAACAAGCCATCCGAGATATTCAAGATGATTTGGTCAAACAAATCGATTATTTTAAAAGCATTGGAAAGCATCTTGAAGCCAAACGCTTGGAAGAACGAACCAATTTCGATTTGGAAATGATCCGCGAACTTGGCTATTGTTCAGGTATTGAAAATTACTCTCGATATTTGGATGGAAGAACGGCCGGAACCCGCCCATTTTGTTTATTAGATTATTTTCCGGAAGATTTTCTCACAATTGTAGATGAGAGTCACGTGACCCTTTCTCAAGTGCATGCAATGTATGGAGGCGACCGATCCCGAAAAATAAATCTGGTGGATTACGGTTTTCGCTTGCCAGCCGCGATGGACAATCGTCCGTTGAAGTACGAAGAGTTTGAAGGCCTTCAAAATCAGGTGATTTTTGTGAGTGCCACACCCGGCGATTACGAATTACAACAATCCGGCGGTGTTTATGTGGAGCAATTAATCAGACCAACGGGATTGCTGGATCCGGAAATTGAAGTTCGACCCAGTCTGAATCAGATTGACGATTTGTTGGAGGAAATCCAATTGTGTGTAGAGAAAGACGAACGCGTTTTGGTCACAACACTCACCAAACGTATGGCTGAAGAGCTTACAAAATATCTTGTTCGGGTTGCGGTACGCTGTCGTTACATACATTCCGATGTGGATACGTTGGAGCGGGTAGAAATTATGCACGATCTACGCAAGGGTTTGTTCGATGTGTTGGTGGGTGTCAATTTGCTCAGAGAAGGATTGGATTTACCTGAAGTTTCACTTGTTGCAGTTTTGGATGCAGATAAAGAAGGGTTTTTACGCAGTCATCGATCGCTTACGCAGACCATTGGCCGTGCGGCACGTCACGTGAATGGAAAAGCTATTTTTTACGCGGATAAAATGACCAACAGCATGCAAAAAACCATCGACGAAACCAATTATCGACGCTCGAAACAAATCGAATACAACCAAAAACACGGCAAAGTGCCACAAGCACTCAACAAGAGTTTGGAAAATGCGCTTGCCAAAGACAATCCGTATCG